>CAKZYM010001001.1 GCA_937884685.1 uncultured Calothrix sp. | reverse complement strand
CACACGCCCCCCCTCCACCTCCTTCCCAACCCCCCCCTTATTACCGCCCTATTTCCCCCCATCTCAAAAGTTTAGAGTATAATTTATAGCTTTCCAAACATCCTCTTAGATGAGAATGATTAACAAGGAAATTTATATCAAAAAAATAAATAAAAGATAATAATTAAGTATTATCAACTATATTTTACTCAAAAATAACTATTTTTTTACATATGCTTCATCAATGTTGTGTATATTAAGTGCATAATTGATAAAACTTACTGCATTAAGGTTATCTGAAATAAATTCATATATCGGTACATAAGTATAAGTCTTGTTATACGAATAATTCATTGTGTAATAGAGATAGAATTTGGTGCTTTACTAATTAATTGTTTGAGCAGTTTTTGAGTAAACCTATTACTAAGTTTTGGAATATAGAAAATAAATCAATATATCAGGATAGAAAATTTATAGTGTCTACCACTGTAAAAAGTTGCTAAACAGATACAGTTAAAAAAAACTCAACTTTAGTAATAAATATATTTACAAACTCCTTAATCAATTGTGAACTAATTATTTATTACCCTCTCAAGGAATCACACACATGTCTGTTACAACTATTCTGAAAAGACTTTCTATTGCTACTGCTGGAGCTACAACTATTGCTTTAGCAACAGCATCAACAGCATCAGCAGCATCAATCACATTTGATTTTAGCGGTAATGGTGGAAAACAGCAGTCATTTAATCTGGTTGAAGATGGCTTAAGCGTAACAGCAACCGGGGAAATTATTGATGGTAGTTCTCGCGATGTTTTTCAAGGTGCAAGTGGGTTTGGTGTCTTTGAAGGAGGAACCGAAAATACACAAATCGATGGTAAGGGTGCTAATTTTAAAGAAACTCTTAATCTCAGTTTTGATAATTTAGTGACTCTACTTTCTGCTACTTTCACTAACGTTGAGAGTGGTGATGAGTTTAAATTGTTTGTCGATGGAAATCAACTTGTTTCCGATACTCAAATTCCTGGGAATGGAATTTTTGACTTTACTTTATCTAATCCAACAGGAACAGTTTTAGGTTTTAGTGTGGGTGAAGATGCTGATAATGATTACTTTTTGAAGAGTGTAGAAGTTCAGGAAGTTCCCGAACCTACTTCTATTCTAGGTTCGCTATTGTTCAGTGGATTTGGTGCTATGTTCTACAAAAAGCGTAAAAAGCAATCCGATATTACAGCGTAAATAAATACGAATATACCCGTTTATTACAAGTAAATTATTTTAAATCCGGTTTCTTAATGGAACTGGGTTTTTTATATTTGGTGTTATCACCTAAGTACTTTTATTTCAGATTTATAAATTTTTAATCTTTTCGTGCTTTATCACTAAATTTAAAGTTTATTCAAAGTGTCTTAATTTATACTATGTTTTTCTGCAAATAAGAAATACACTGATGCTTGTGTAAATTAAAAGTCACATTCATGAGACTAGTAGTTGCTTCTTGAACAAAATAATCTCTAGAAGATGTTTGAGTTTATCTTGTTCCTCTAGAAATCTTTGATGAACTTGCTTTGCTAGAGTTCGGCTTTTCATTTTACTGATAGGAATCTGTCCGACAGGGAGTACTACCATCAATCATTATTCTTTACTGTAAGGACAAACCATGAAACTAATCAATCTTGGAATCGCTTGTTTTGTAGCGACTTTAGCTGGTTTCGCAATCGCTGCAAATCCTGCAAAAGGAGCAGTTATCGACTTTGAAAGTGGATTTTCCGATAGACAATCCGTAGGTACGGTTACTGGTAGCGATGGAAATCAAGCAATCTTTAGCATTGGTAGAAATGTCAATAATAGAAGGGATGCTGAGATTGCAGAGAAGGGAAGACCTACAACAGCTTTTTTACCACAGGATGGAGCAGGAACTAGCTACTCCAATAGAATTGGTGATTATATGCTGACAGATGGTCTACTTTCAAATGGTCCATTTAATGGTTTTAACTATTACATTCAATTTTCAAAGGCTGTAACCAGTTTAAGTTTTGACTTCTTAGATCTTGGAGACTCTTTATTACCACGCGGACGTAATTCTACTCTGACAGCATACTCAGACAGTAACTTTACTAATGTTATCGGGCAAATAACTCGTAGAGGAAGTTCTAACTTTTTTGTTAGCAGGTTAGATACCTTTGCACTTGATAACTTAGGTTCTGCTTTGTCATTCTCAATTTCTAATCGCGATCCAGGAACAGCTATCGATAATATTAATTATGAGACTGTTCCCGAACCTTTAACCATCTTCGGTACCGTAATTGCTGCTGGATTTGGTGTTGCGATGAAGCGTAAGCGTCAAGCTGCTTAATTGAACCAGCATAATTGTGAATTGCTCGGTTGAAGCATTAATCTAATTTTTGCTTCAATTGAGTCGCGCTGATAATTTAAGTGCAATTGGATGCAATACAAGTACTTGATGAATACGATATAACATCACAACTATAAATTATTGCGTTAATGTACTTGTGATAACTTACGGTACTGATTTTTTTTACAAGCTCTTCATACACATTGTAATTTATTGATAGAGATTCGTTAATACTTGTCTATTAAAATAAACAATGCTTTGAAAATTTAAAGTAAAAATTTAAACGGTTGAAAATATAATTTTTCAGAGACTTTACCAAAACTGCGTCATCAAGAATAAACAACGCAACTTGCAATGAATACAACTGAAAAAGCCTCGCTAAAAATAAAAGATATTCGTTATTGGCTGCTTGGGATTGTTGCTGGTTTACAAGCAATTTGCTTGACTCTAGTCTGGAAGTCTGATGATACTGGACTTTTTGGTATGAGTCTGTTGTTTTTATTCGCGATAGGAAGTTTAACTTGGGAAAAACGGGATAATTTAAAGTTTGAAAGTGAAGTTTTGCCTAGTATTGTTGGTATCGCACTGATTGGCTGGGTTTTGTGGGAAAGTGTGAATCTAGCTGACGGTAATATAATGCGTCTTTTACCTTTTACTTCTGCTTTGGGTGTTGCTTTGTTAGCTTCTGGTTTTAAGGGATTAAAGCAGTATCGAGAGGAACTTATTATCTTATTTTTCTTAGGTGTACCCAGTCTAATCGCAAGCTTTATATTTGATATTGCTCCTTTAACAGCAAAATTTTCTGCGTTTCTTTTGCACTATTTTGGCTTTGATGTGGTTAGTGAAGGAGTTTTCATCAATTTACCTAATGGTGGTGTAGAAGTAACAGATGAATGCTCTGGTTTGGATACTATTATTTATACTCTGAGCATTTCTGTGCTTGCTTTGGTTATGTTTCCAGTACATCGAGCTAAGAGATTTTTCGTACCAATTGTGGCAATAATTATCGGCTTTGTAATCAATGCGATTCGTGTAGTAATGTTGGCAATATTTGCTGCATCAAACAAAGCTGCTTTTGATAATTGGCATGGGGGACAGGCTTCGTATTTATACGGAATGATAGGTATTTT
>CAKZYM010001000.1 GCA_937884685.1 uncultured Calothrix sp. | reverse complement strand
GGACTGTAGTTATCTTCTATCAGGATGCTAATAAACTTCATTTACCCGCTATCGTCGCGTGTATTAGAACGGGTATGTTTACGATGAGGGGCTAGTAACTGTTGTTTAATTTCTACCCATATCTGGAAATATATACCCATTTTGTCCATGGTGTTCTCAAATATCCTATTTAATGTATTAAAAGGTACTAAGTATAATTTCTAGATTGTAATTTTCATCCGCCCGAACAGGCCTACGGCATTGACAGAGGAAAAACTCCAACCCTTGCTATCATCGCTTGCCAATTAAATCTTTAAGAATTAATAATTTTATAATTGATACAACTAATAAATAGTCACCATTATGATATTGTTCAACTTAACAGATAGAAGAATAATGGCGGAAATAATCAAAAGTATTTGTAATATATAAAGACAAACTATTTAAACTGGCGATGGAAAGAGCGCTAAGAAGCTTATTTGAAGAAATTTTATACAATGTTACTTGGATTCAAAACAGAATTAAAATTAAATAATTTACAAAGAACTGTTTTACTAAAGCATTGTGGAGTTTCTAGACATGCTTGGAATTGGGGATTAGCATTAACCCGTGCAATATTAGAACATAATTCGACTCTACCAGAGAATAAATTAAAATTTCCTACAGCCATTGATTTACATAAATACTTAGTAGCTTTAGTAAAACCAGAAAATCCCTGGTACTATGAGTGTTCCAAATCTGCACCGCAATCAGCATTAAGAGATTTATCTACAGCTTGGAAACGATGCTTTAAAAAAATTAGTGGTCAGCCAAAATTCAAAAGGAAAGGTAAAAATGATTCATTTACTTTGGAAGGAAATTGTAAGCTAAAGGATAATTTTACAATTCAAGTTCCCAGAATAGGTAAACTAAAAACCTATGAAAGATTACCCCAAATAGGAAAAATAAAATCAGTAACTATATCCCAGCAAGCTGATAGATGGTTTATTAGTTTTAAGATTGATACCCAAATACAAGAATTGGGTAATACAACAGTTGTAGGTGTTGATTTAGGAGTTAAGGCTCTAGCAACTCTATCAACGGGTGAAGTTATAGAAGGTGCTAAGTCATATCGTACTTTTAAGAAAAAATTATCACGATTGCAGTGGTTAAATCGCAATAAAATAATTGGCTCTAAAAATTGGAGAAAGGCTCAGTTAAAAATAGCTAGGCTTCATAAAAAAATCGCCAACATTAGAAAAGATACAATTCATAAGTTGACTTCATTATTAGCCAAGAACCACGGAACGATAGTGATAGAAGATTTAAATGTATCTGGAATGATGAAAAATCATAAACTAGCCTTATCTATTTCTGATATGGGATTTTATGAAGTTAGAAGACAACTTGAATATAAGTGTAAGTTGTACGGTTCCAAACTAGTTGTAGTAGATAGATGGTTTCCATCCTCTAAAACTTGTTCTAATTGTGGTCATAAAAAAGAAATGCTTTCTTTAAGTGAAAGAGTATTTGATTGTGAAAACTGTAATTTCACGATTGACCGCGATTTAAACGCTGCAATTAATTTATGTAAGGCTGTCAGTTAGACAGTTTCAGCCTGTGGATGGGAAGTAGCCGACTACCCCAGTTTGAAGCAGGAAGTAAACGCCAAAATGATATATGTCTAGATTTGTCTAGTTATAGGTAGTTTTGGGTAAGTTTTATGTAACGGCAATGTTCAAGACGTAAAGCACGGTTGCGGGTAGTGGCAAAATATAATTATGGAGTGTGTCAAATAAAGGGTACGCTCTATGTGGCTCAGATACGGCGTTAACCAAGAGAATAATCTTGTTGCGATTGAAGATTCCCCCAGGGGGAAAACCCAATTGAGGTGTCCGTACTGTGGGGGAAAGCTGACAGCCAAGAAGGGACGGGTGAAGGAGCATCACTTTGCTCATGACGGAGAAACTTGTCGGGAAGTAGCTAGTAAAAGTAGGGAAGCGCCCAATTTACCACTGTACGATAGCTTCAATATATCGCTTACTGGTAAAGAGTTGGAACATTTAAAACAACTTTGGGATAAGTACGGTTGTATTGATAAAGGAATTTACGAGAGCGAAATTAAATCAGTTTTTGTAAAAAAAGACTTGCTCAAATATAACGATTACCGTCTTAGAGGTCGCTATGAGTTTACAAAGCTGGGTAAAATTCCGGTGGGTGCTTTATCGTTGATGCTGTTTAACCAAGTGCAAGAACCTTTTATTGAAGAGAAATTGCAGGAATTAGATAAAAGAGCGCGGGTTGCATTTCTAAATGGGGAATCTAATTTTAATGAATTTCTCAGCGATTTACAGATATTTCGAGCCGAATTGAAGAAGATTTTATCTAATAGCCTTTACTACCTTCAAGTTGATGTTGGAGAAGAGACATTTTATAAAATTGGCATTACCACTCGTGATGTTACCGAACGAGTAGCGGAAATTAAACAAGATTTGCTCAAACACTTTGAATCTTGCTCTATTAAAATATTGCTTCAAAGACCGCATCGAGGAAATGTTGAGAAATATTTCAAATACAGATACGCTCCACACAATTACCCCATTAGCAGTTTTACCGAATACTATAAATTTGAAGACCCGCAAGAAGCTAAAAAAGCGCTGACTGATTTGCGGAGAATGAAGAAGAAGGTACTATCTGAAGTTGAATCCGAGATTTTGGCGGGTAAACCAAGTGTAGTTGAGGAGCTTCTTGAAGAACAGTTGAGGGAAGAACGTCGTTCAATAGCAATTAGTACGGGAATGAAACGCGCTGCATATTGGGGTACTCATATCGGTCGTCCCGTGGGTTCGGAAACAGAAAAGGAATTTTTAGTCAAACCATCATCACAGAATATAGTAGCTGCATTAAATGAAGGATTATCGCTCAGAAAAGCAGCACAAAAAGCGGGTGCTTCAGTTAATACGGTAAGGAAGGTGAAGGCTTTGTTGGATAAATAAATTTACCTTCTCAGTTTTCTCAGATAACTCTTACCATCACCTCAGTTATCATTCACTACCACCTCAGTTTCATTCCTCATAGTAATAAGTAACGAAGAGAAAACAACAAACCCCAACAAGAGGTAACAAAAATGAAACTCAACAAATTAGCTGGATTCGGAATTGCATCAATCTTATTATTCGGTAGCGTCGGACAATTAGCACTCAACGCACAACCAGCCCAAGCACAAAGAGCGGGACAAAGTGTAAGAGTTGCAGCAAAATCCCAGTCACTGATTGCATCTGGTAGATTCGTTACCACCGAACAAGACCATCCCACCAACGGTACGGCTAAGATTGTTGAGAAAAATGGTAAACGTTATTTGGAATTCAGTAAAGGATTTACCACAGCACGCGGGCCAAAAGTAAGAGTAGTTCTTCACCGCAATTCAACCGTACCAGTTAACTTGAATGAAAGAAATTATGTAACTCTGGCTAATTTACAAAGCTTTGATGGCGCTCAACGTTACGAAATTCCCGCCAACTTTGATTTAGATGACTTCAAATCTGTAGCAATCTGGTGTGAAGAATTTAACGTTACCTTTGGTTTTGCTAGATTGCAAGGTGCTTAATGATTGACGGTTGTCAGTTAATATCTATTCGTGCCTGACAACTGCCCGTTTCACCAATTTAAAACTCACTTTTATATTTAAGATTTATTTGTTTTTTATTAATCGCTTAACCATACACACCATTCCATCAGCA
>CAKZYM010000999.1 GCA_937884685.1 uncultured Calothrix sp. | reverse complement strand
AGGTCAAATTAAATATAAAACCTCACCCTCAATCCCTCTCCTTATTAAGGAGAGGTAAGCCGGAGACAGCGTGAAGTTTTGCCTTATCTTTAATCATCCCTATCTACTTACATCCCTAGAAAAGGATGCTAGAGAAATAATCAGAGTTAGTAACAGAGAACAGGGAATACAAAATTATCAAAAAAACACCACGTAGATAATACGTGGGGAATTGATAGATGAACTTTTGCTATATTTTATGAAGAAACTTGAACAGAATAAGAAGACGATTCACCCATAGTTTTTAGCCAATTATGATTAGCAGCAAGCGCTTTCCCAAGGGTAGGATGTACGTTATATTTCACACCGTATTCTTCACAAACCTGCTCTAAAATTGGAGCAAGTTTTGGATAATGTATGTGACAGATTTGGGGAAATAAATGGTGGACGGTTTGATAATTAAGTCCGCCAACATACCAGTTTATTAAATGGTTTTTAGGAGCAAAATCAACTGTAGTTCTAATCTGAAAAATTGCCCACTCATCATCAATTTGATTGGATTCTGAATTTGGTTGAATAAACTCAGCTGGTTCCATGATATGAGCCATCATAAAAACATTAGCACTTACCACACCAGCAACCGCATAAGTAATAGCAAATCCCAACAATGCTTGTATCGGAGTATATCCAACAGCAATGGGAATCCCAAGGAAAAGTCCCAGCCAAACAAATTTACTCCCCAACAAAATAAACATTTCTAATGGCTTAGGTGTAGGAATTGCATACTCCTGGTATTTGCGCTTGAATAAAATTAAATAAACGTCAGTCGCAGCCCAGTAAAATAGCAAGATGCCATATATACAGTAAACATATACGTGCTGGAATTGATGAAACCATTTATGCTCGGTAAATGGAGACATGCGTATCAATCCATCTGCATCTATATCTACATCATGACCTAATATATTAGTGTAAGTATGATGTAAATAATTATGGCGAAATCTCCATAAATAACTGGAAATACCAATAAAATCAATACCTAAACCAATAATATAATTAACCGATTTGTTGCTAGAGTAACCACCATGATTGGCATCATGAGATACACTGAAAGGAATCGCAGCAACACCAAATCCAAGAACTATACATCCAATTACTTTCAGCCACATTGTTGGCAGAAAAAAGATAGTCAAAGTCCAAGCAGTAATTACCCATCCCAGAATAATTGCTGTTTTTAAATACATCGCTGGATTATCTCTTCGAGAAATATTCTCAGACTTAAAATAAGCATCAACTCTTTTATTCAGTTCTTTTCTAAAGCCGATGTTCTTGGCAAAATTTACTTTAGCAGGTTGAGTTTGTGTCATAAAAGATATTTTCTTATTCAAATAGAGTGTTAGGAATTGAACCTTGTCATTGCACAAAAAATATACACCCGATTTATGTTCAAAATTCTGAGGTGTAACGGTAAATTATTCAACTTTGACAAGGCTGCTTAAACTATCTTAATCTCAAAATCTCCCATTTCCTTGAACAATATGTTTGAGTGTGGTCAAACTTTCCAAACCAATTAATCCTCTACGGTGTCCTTTCTGGTTGGACATTCCCAGAAAAACCGCATCTCCCCATAGTGGATTTCTGCTAAAACGGGGGGAAGCATTTATGTATGTAGAAGCGCTATTTACCCCTAAAGCAAACTGCCTGCTTTCCTGATAGGATTCAGTCACAATACAGTCAGCATGTCCGCTACTGTATCGATTAATCCAACTAATCGCCGTATCTAAATTATCTACAAGCTTAAACGCAACTGTCTTAGTGAAATAAGCGTTACCCCATTCATTCTTATTGACCGGTATTAACTGAGGAAAAGATTCTCTGAGTTCATCATCACCCCTTAACTCAAAACCTTTTTCCTGCAAACTTTTTAACAAAGTACCCAACGAAGAAGATAAAGTTTGCCGATTAATTAATACCTTCTCAATCGCATTTACCGGGTCTGGAGAACTTGCATGACTTTCAATAATTGTCCAGCGCACCATATCCACTAAGCTACCACTCGGCGACCAGTATAAATAACAGTTACCCATAGCCGACTTTAAAACAGGTGCTGTAGATTGACGAACTACCCGCTGAATCAAGCTAGTACGTCCGTAAGGAATCACCAAATTTAAATAATGTTCCTGAGTCACTAATTCTTGAATTGACGTAGCATGCTCGGCCGTAACCAGTTCTATAGAGCCTACAGGTAATCCCGCTTCAGCAACAGCCATTTGCATTACTTCAGCAATAGCTGCATTAGAATGACTTGCTTCCGTGCTGCCTTTGAGAATAATACTATTGCCGCTTTTTATACATAAACCCGCCGCAATAGCTCCTAGCTCCGGAAATGCTTCATAAATAAACGCTATTACCCCTAAAGGAGTTGATTGAGAATAGCTTTGCTCTTCACCTAATTGGTAATCAGCAGTTCTCATTCGTCGCAGTGGGTCTGATAGTTCCTCCAAACGTTGCAGAATTTTTACCGTCGAGTCCAAACGTTCCGGAGTTAACTTCAGCCAATCCAAGACTAAATCTGGAATTGCCATTTCTCGACAAGCTTCCAGATCCAAAGTATTCGCTTCTAAAATGTCATCAAACGAGCGTTGCAACGCTTCAGCCATCGCCATCAAAGCGCGACTGCGCTGCGCTCCCTTAGTGATGCCCAATTTTAGAGCAGCACCATGGGCGCGTTTGGCGATTGCAATCGGTTGGGGGTTCTCAGCAAAAGCATCCACAGTAATAATCAGCGCCTTAACGTCTGTAGGTGAGCCAAACCATAAGTGCTGGCAGAATAGCCAATAGCACAGCTACCAGTGCCCAAGCAATAATGCCAGAACCACTGGCTAAACGCAATGCTAAAGGTAACCATATAATCACTAGCACGAAAATAATACCTAGCGCTACTGGTAAGTAACTTTCTCCTAAACGTGGATGAACTACTTTCCATCCATGTCCAGTCCATCGCCAAGCTCTTTTGTAGGGATAAGTAGTAGAAAGCTGCTCTAAAACCCGAGCATTTTCCTCCACGACGAATATCTGTTGACAGCGTTCGCAACCGAAGGCTTCTGTCAAAGTAATTGGAATCAAGCGTCCTCGACGGCGACATGGACACGGGTATTCGTTATTGAAATCGATTTTTTCAGGCTTTTGTGGTTGCACTATACGGCTCTTTTTAACAAGGTCGTAGTTTACGATGAAGGAATTAAAATATATTCCCCCAGTTACAGTTGGGAACGAATTGCTTGATACAGCATTTATTCCCTTAGAAATAATTTAAAATAAACGGGTAATTTTCCCACTAAAATTTCTTTATATCATTAACCGCTAAAAGCATTACTCTTTCTATATACATATTTTTTATCAACCAATAATAATTGATTAATTTTTAGACATACAATTTAGACATAAAATATAATATTACTACCAGCAATTAATGCATTATCTTTTGCTTTTACCATCATCCAGTGTAGTGCATCTCACTTAAAACAGAACTTTTATTTTTGATAATTCTTAAACCTAAAAAAAATATTAAATTACATTAAATAAATTCAAACCCAAAATAGAAATTGAACATGCAAAAAATGCAAGAATATAAATTCCTGCACCTTCAATAATTATTCACTTGTTAAGCGGGTGACGCGATTCGAACGCGCGACATTCACCTTGGCAAGGTGACGCTC
>CAKZYM010000998.1 GCA_937884685.1 uncultured Calothrix sp. | reverse complement strand
AAATTTTAAGGTATAGCAAAATTCAGTTGATTCTAATCTGCTTGAAACCTCACCCTCTTCCCCTCTCCTTATCAAGAAAAGGGGTGTATTCTATTCAACTGAAAACCGCAATATTTAAAAATCTATATTTTGAATAAATTTTTCAATAGCTTTCAAATAGGAATGTTCACCGGGTTTATAAATCCGAAAATGTCCTGCTTGGGGAATTGTAAATAGCTGTTTGGGTTTTGGTGCAGAATCATATAATTTGTGACTCATATATGAAGGTACAATATTATCCGCTGTACCATGAATAAATAAAACAGGAACCTGCAATTTTTTAACTTTCGCAATTGAATTGAATCTTTGTGTTAATAATAAATCAATTGGAAATAACCCCAACCAATTTTGATTTTTGACTGTTTCAGCCATTGAAGTAAAAGAGCTTTGCACAATTAAACCACCTGCTTGGGGATGTTTAACTGCTAAATCAATTGCAACTGCTCCTCCTAAAGATTCTCCATAAATTACAATATCTTTTGCAAGAATACGTCTTTTATTAATTAGATAGTTCCATGCTGTTTCAGAATCTTGATAAATTTGTAATTCGTTCGGATGTTGTTTTCCTTTACTTTCACCAAATCCTCGATAGTCAACAACTAAAACAGAAAATCCTAGTTGTCGCATTGCTTTAATTCTGGCTAAAGAATTGTAGTAGCTTTTATTTCCACCAGCACCACAAAAGTAAAGAACAGTTTTAGGAGAAGAAAGAATTTTTGCAGGTTCGTTAGCAATAAAATCTATTTTTTCTCCTGGTTTGGGTGAATCAAACCACCAACCACTTAAATATTCATTTTTACTATTAATAATTGGAATTGTTACTTTTGTATAAGGGAGATTAAAATCTGGAGCGGTAGGAAGAATTTGCAGTTCGAGTTGTGGACGGAATATTAAGTAACGCTGCTGCAAATATAAGTATAGAGAAAATGAGGTATATGATATTGTAATAAATACTAAGAAAGTTAATAGCAGTTTACGACGAAAGAAGGACAGATTCAAAGAACTTGCCACTGTGATTTACCCTATTGACATATTCTTAAGTATCTTCACAATAATATTAATTAGTTCCGTAAATTTATGGATGATAAATGATTTTTTTGTCAGGGAATAATGATTTTTGTGATTATTATAGATTAGTTTATCGATTATTATTTACAAACTATTTGAGCTAACCTACGAATTCCTTCTTGAAGTTGACTTTCTGTAAGTTCTCCATAACCGAAGATGAATTCACCTGTAGGATGATTTGTCAGATAATGAGGATTAGCAGACATCATTGCTACTCCTACTTTTGCAGCACGTTGAATAATTTCTTCGTCACTCAAGCTAGTTTTGAAGCGCACCATTACATGAATTCCTGCTTTTTCTCCTAATATTTCAGCACGTTTTCCAAAGTATTTTTTTAAATATTTAACCAAAATTTGACGACGTTTATTGTATATTGAACGCATTTTTCTAATATGACGTTCTAAATATCCAGATTCGATAAATTCTGCAAGCACTTGCTGTTCTAAAATTGGTAAATGTCTGTCATTCAACCATTTTGCACGGGTAAATACAGTAACTAAACTTTTAGGAAGTACTAAATAACCGATTCTCAAGGATGGAAATAATACTTTAGAAAAAGTCCCAATGTAAAGTACTGAATCGCTTTTATCTAACCCTTGTAGAGCAGGAATTGGTTTTTCTCCATATCGAAATTCACTGTCATAATCGTCTTCAATGATTAAACCTCCGGTTTGTTGTGCCCAATTTAATAATTCTAAGCGTCGTGGTAAGGATAAAATTGCTCCGGTAGGGAATTGATGAGAAGGAGTTACATAAATTAAACGAATATTTTTATTGGTAAATTCTGCTAATTCTTTAACTATTAAACCTGAATCGTCAACTCTTATTGGTAGGATTTGAGCTTTTTGAGTTTCAAAGATAATTCTTGCACTCAAGTAACCAGGATTCTCTATCGCTATAGTTTCTCTTGGTTCTATTAATAGACGTAAAATTAAATCGAGTGCTTGTTGAGTACCATTAGTAATTAATATTTGTTCCGGTTCGCAATTAACTGCACGAGAACGAGTAAGATAAGGTGTAATTGCTTTTCGTAAAGGTTGATAACCTAAAGGTTCGGTTGAATAATCTAACCAGTTCAAGTTAGTATTGCAGTAGCGCGATAGCAATCTACGCCATATTTTAATTGGAAATTCACTAAGCGCTGGTGTTCCGTAACGGAAGTTTATTTCTAATTTGGGTTCTGCTATTCTAGGAACATTTTGTATTGTAACTAAACTTTTTCCATATTTAGATAATTTAATTAATGGGAGACTAGTTTTATCTGTATTTTCGATTGGATTAGAATAGATTAAATCATCGGGAATTTGTTGACATATAAAAGTACCGCGACCCGTTACTGTTTCTAAATAACCTTCACTTAAAAGTTGTTCGTAACTTGTAGTAACTGTAAAACGAGAAATAGCAAGAAATCTCGCTAGAGAACGAGTTGAAGGAATTCGTTCTCCTGGTGTTAGTTTTCCAGTGAGGATAGCTTGACGAAGTTCTTCATAAAGCTGTTGGTGTAGGGGTTTTGATAAATTATTGTCGAGGTTTATTGCTAAATCCATTTTATGGATATTATTAATTTTTGTAGATAAGTAAGTTTATATTTTAAAATTATTTTTGAGGATTAACAAAGCATATATTAGAAGTTGTGTAAGATGTCATTAATTACGGTGAGCAGATGAGAACCGCATTCGTAAATAATTTGCAGCCCATGATTTTCTTTTTCCTTAACTAAAATTTTATTGTTTTTCTGCAAGTTTATAAAAATTATTCAATTCATCAGAAAATTCAACAAAGTTCGCAAATTCTCGGCTTTTAGCCAAATTAACTACTAGCTTTTGTGCTTCTTGTCTATTATTAGGTGATGCGATTAATAATTTATCAATCCTATTAATAATATTTCGTGATTTACTTGCAAACTTAGTGACAGTTATTTCGTACCCTTTGAGTAACACTTCTAAGTTTTTTGATGTCGAAAGTTTACTTGATTTATTATAGATATTCAACTTTTTTTTAATTTTCTCAATCCGTCCTATCAAATTAAAACACTCACGTTTAAAAATTTGTGAATTTTGTAAGTGGGTGGTTAATTGCTTGGTAGGACGATTATATAAAATATCAACTTGCAATCTGCTGAGAAATTGTCTTCTTCTAAAAGCTTTCTGTCGAGCTTCTAATGCTTTTGCTGGTGATGATTCCTGACAACGAAACCAGTTTCGGTTCCTACTAATGCAATTAATAATGCTAGTAAGTAACCGTAAATAATTTTATTTCTAATTTTCATATTGATAATTTAATGGCAATTCAATTATAAATTCCGTTCCTTCTCCATCAGTAGAATTACAACTCAAATGTCCTCGATGTTTTTCTACTATAATTGAATAGCTAGTTGATAATCCCAAACCCGTACCGCTACCAACGGGTTTTGTAGTAAAAAATGGGTTGAATATGTTATTTATAATTGATTTATTGATGCCAATACCATTATCCTTGATACTAATTAAGACATGTTTTTCATCTTTAAGGGAAGTACTAATGATAATTGTTGGTTTCTTCTCATGCTTTTCTCGCAAAGCGTCAACTGCATTACCAATAATATTTATGAATACTTGATTTAATTCGGAAGCATAGCAGTTTACTTTAGGAAGTTGACTATATTTCTTAATGACTTCAATCTCTTGATGTTTGGTATTAAATGTGAGCTTATGCTGCAACACTAGAAGAGTGCTATCAATACCAGCATGAATATTTACGGGTTTCATTTTGGCTTCATCTAAGCGAGAGAAGTTCTTGAATGATGAGATTATTTCTCGAATACGTTGCGTTCCTATTTTCATTGAATCTAGGAGTTTAGGTAAGTCGTAAATAACAAAATCTAGGTCTATGTCATACATTTTTGCTTCAATTTCTGGTAAGGTTTGAGGATAAAACTTTTGATATAGATTAATCAAGTCAATTAACCCTAAAGCATATTCATTGGCTGGAACAAGATTACCGTAAATGAAGTTGATGGGGTTATTGATTTCGTGAGCAATACCAGCAACAAGTTGTCCTAAACCTGACATTTTTTCTGTCTGAATTAGTTGAGATTGGGTGCGTTGTAATTCTGCTAAGGTAGATTCTAACTCAGCCGCTTTTTGGGTTACTTCTTCAGTTCTTTCTTGGACTTTTTGCTCTAAGGTGTGGGAATAATTATTCAATTGACTGTAGAGTTTGGCATTCTCTAAAGAAATTGCAGCTTGAGTGCAGAGTAAATTGAGAGTGTTTATCCGATTTCTTGTAAATGCACCAATGGTCAAGTTATTTTCTAAATAAAGTACACCAACTAATTTACTTCTATCTAAAATCGGCATACACAGCAAGCTTTTTATTTGTTGTTTTCGGAGATATTTGTCTGCAATAAAATCATTTTGAACAATTGCATTGTCTAATACAACTGTTTTTAAACTTCGTTTGACATAGTTAATTACTGTGTTCGGAATATCTTCGCTGTTTGCAGATGGTAAATCGACCAGAGTTACATCCTGATTGTTTGTTGATAAAGCTTCAATAATTAAGTCATTGTCTTTATGCAGTAGTAAGGCAGCTTTTTTTGCTCCTGCATTTTCCATCACTAATTGCATTAGTTTAGATATTAACTGTTTTAGTTGAATTTCACTTGATAGTGCTTGTGTCGCTTTAATAATGCTGGTAAAATCAAGAGCTTCAGAAATACTGCTGCTAGAACGATTAGTATGCATTTGCTGACTAATTAATACCGATTGATTCAAGCTTTCAAAGCTGGTTTTATTTAATAGTCCATTGTTGGAATTATGTGCTTCTAATATCGGTATTAATAGTTTAGTATGGCGTACTTCTAAATCGTTTATTTTAGCTGAGCTACCCCATTTTGCATAGCAGAAATATGCTTTTTGTATATAG
>CAKZYM010000997.1 GCA_937884685.1 uncultured Calothrix sp. | reverse complement strand
AACTGATTCAATAACTGGTAACTTATATTACTAGATATTGCTTACCTATGACTCAATGATGCAAATGCTGTTAAATAACCGCTATCAAATTATTCGGACTTTGGGAAGTGGTGGATTTGGCGACACTTTCTTAGCAGAAGATACTCAAATGCCTTCTCAGCGTCGCTGTGTAATCAAACAGCTTAAGCTAATTGAAAATAAACCCCAAATTTATCAATTGGTTCAGGAAAGATTTGGGCGGGAAGCAGCAATTTTAGAAGAATTAGGAGGATTAAGCGAACAGATTCCTACTTTGTATGCTTATTTTTATTTGGAGGAAAAGTTTTACTTAGTTCAGGAATGGGTTGAAGGAGATACTTTAAGTACCGTCGTTCTACAGCAGGGTTTATTCAATGAAAACAGAGTCAAAGAAATATTAATCAGTATTTTACCAGTTTTAGAATTTGTACATAGCAAGCGCATTGTTCATCGCGATATCAAACCCGATAATATTATTTTGCGACATGACGGTAAACCCGTGCTGATTGATTTTGGTGCAGTACGCGAGACAATGGCAACAGTTGTAAATTCTCAAGGTAGTCTTACCCGTTCAATTGTAATTGGTACACCGGGATACATGCCGAGCGAACAAGCTGCTGGTAGAGCGGTTTATTCTAGTGATTTATATAGTTTGGGATTAACCATTGTTTATTTGTTATCTGGAAAATCACCCCAAATATTAGAAACAGATTCACAAACGGGAGAAATTATTTGGGAACCCGAAGTTGGCAATATTAGTTCTTCATTCAAGGCAATAATAAATAAAGCTATTGCTTACCATCCAAGGGAACGTTACTCTACTGCTTTAGAAATGTTGGAGGATTTGCAACTAGGAGCGACTCCACTTCCAGCTACTTTACCTTTTCAAAATAAAACTAATAGTACTGTAGTGTCAACGATTTTAGCTGATAAGGCGAACCAAAATTTACCCGACCAACAAGTTACAAAATATCAAGAAGATAAAGCATCAAAAAAAACACCTATTGTATTTCCTATTGTATTTCCAAGTGTGATTTTAGCTGGTGTTATTGGGTTATTTGCGATTGGTAACTTTTGGTTATTAAAACCGATAAATACTATATCCCAGCCTCAAATTCAATCTAATATTGAACCCGATGCAGAATCTTCATTACCTACGAAAGTAGATTATTTTTGGCTTTCTTGGAGAAGAGCAACAGATGCAGATTTAGAACCTATGGATGGTTTAAGTTTAGATATAATGAGGAATTCAGTTTTTGCTCGTCACGGACGACGTTTTAACAATAAGGGTTTACAAGAGTATTTTGATAAACAATCTTGGTATAACCCTAAATATTCTCCTGAAGAATTTCCGTCTAGTAAACTTTCCGATTTAGAGCGACGTAATGTTGAATATATAGCAGAATATCAAGATAGAACAAATAAAAAATTTTTTGGTAAGTAATTTAATTTGGGAATTGGGAATTGGGAATTGGGCATTGGTAATTACTCCTAACTCCGAACACTGATTAAACGGATTACGCTGATTACACAGATAATTATTGATTAACTCCTAACTTCTAACTCTTAACTTTTTTAAAAAATATCTTTCCGCTTTTGTAACCAAAAAGCAACAGTTAAATATACTAATGTATGTAAACCCAATATTCCCCAGTTGAGAGCTAAATTTTCCCAAGTTGCATCATAAACAGGTGTGGGTTCAAAAGGTCGAACAGCAGTAGTGCCATCGGGTAGTTTTATTGCTTCGGGAACCATAGCATTAATATTAACTAGACTACCGTAAGCTCCTATTGACCAACGACTTAACATTAGCCAAGAAATTATTTTACCTATTCCTTCGATTTTGAATAAAACGCCAGAAAATATAATTTGTGGTATCAGAAGTAAAGGTAAAGCGCTATTCGCTTGAGAAGCATTTTTGACGACTGCTGATACTAATAAACCCAAACTCATACTGGTTAATAGCGTCAAAAAAGTTGTAATTGATAATCCTAATATCCAAGAAATAAATTCTGGCTCTGGTGATTGGAATAATAAAAGAATTACTGAAGATATTAATATTGTTTGTAATAAAGCTAAACCGGAAAGAATGATTAATTTGGAGCCGAGATAAGCGAACAGTCCTAAATTTACTAATCTTTCTCGGAAATAAATGGCAGCTTCTTTAATGATTTCTTGCAACGAACTCGAAAGTCCTACCCATAAAGCCGCACAGGTAAATACAAACAATACACGTAGTGCTAATGGTGCTAAATTTGCATCTGGGCTATCTGGTAAAACAAAAGGATTTTTATCGCCAAGAGCCACTGTAATTAAGCCAATACCTATTGGTGCGGTTAATAGCGCTAAAATCAAGTTAATGCGATCGCGTTTCTGAATTTGAAAATATCTCTGTGTAAGAATACTTAGCTGCTTTGTAAAAGTAACGCCGGAGTTTCGTTTATCGACTTTTTTTGGTTTTGATGCTTGATTTCCTGGACTCAGATGATTAGCAACATAACGACGAAAATCATCTGATTTATGAAAGCTTTCCGCTTCATCAACAACATTTTCTGGTTTTTCTAACTGATTGTAAATATCAGCAAAGTCTTCAGTAACTTCAAAAAAACCTAAACAATCACTGGGAGGACCAAAGTAACATAAACGTCCACCTTGTCCCAGGAATACAACTCTATCGCATAATTTTATATTCGCGGTTGCATGAGTGACTAAAATAACGGTTCTCCCTTGATTTGCTAACTTCCGCAACAGTTGCATCATTTTTTTATCCAAACCTGGATCTAATCCGGAAGTAGGTTCATCTAAGAAAAATAATTTCGGGTCAGCAAGTAACTCAACTCCAATACTGACTCGTTTTCGCTGTCCTCCACTAAGTTCGCTGATTAAAGCATGACGACGGTGGGACATTTCTACATCAGATAAAGTTTGTTCTACCACTTTCTGTACATCAATATCTGGTGGTAGTCGCAATTTAGCTGCATAGGTAAGAACTTGAGCAACAGTTAATTGACGGTGAATAATATCATCTTGGGGTACATAACCGATTTGAGTACGGTAAATATTAAAAGTGCTGCGTAAATCTTCCCCATTCAAATAAACAACACCACCAGTTAGCTTTTCTGTTCCTAATAAAGAACGCATTAAAGTCGATTTACCAGCACCACTACCTCCAACCAAAGCTACAAGTTGTCCCGGTTCAATCGCACAAGAAATACCATCTAACCTGCGCTTTCCATTGGTTACAATCACCAAATTGCAAGCATCTAAGCGAATTTTATTTCCTCTATCAAGTATTTTTAACTCGGAACCGCTCAGTAATAAAGTATATGGACCAATACGAATTGTTGAGTTTTCACTTAAAACTTTGTTTCCGGTGATTTTTTCTCCATCAACAAAAACACCATTAGTACTGATATCCCGGATAACATAGCGTCCTTGGGGATTTTTATCAATGATGGCATGACGACGAGATACTGTAGGAGCATCCAAAGTTAAATTAGCTTTTTCATCCCTTCCCATCAAAACAGAACCGTTTTTCAATGAAACTGAATGTAACTTTACTTCGCTATTTGGTTCATTATTTCTAAAGGGTTGTTTGGGATTGTTGTATTTCAACAACACTTGGTTTTCAGGATTTTGTCCAATTTGAATTTCGGTTCCATTCGCTAGCAGAAAACCGCTATCTGGGGTAATACGAGTGCGATTAATATAAAGTCCGTTAGTGCTGGGTTCACTTCCATCACCATCATATATCCGATAATTTTCCCCTTCTCGAAATAATATCGCTTGGGTACGTCCTACAACTTGCCAATCTGGTGGTACAAGCAAATCTGCAAAACCAGCATCACGTCCGAATTTATGCTGTTGGTCTATCAATGGGAGGCGTAAAATTTGTCCTTGATGATTTAATTCTAAATAAGGATTATCAACAACTGTAGTATTACCTGTTTGAGTCATTATTTATATTAAAAGCGCTTTTTCACACAAGAATCTTAGCAGTATAACTGCATAGCGCAATAGTAAGTAGCAAGTAGTAAGTAGTAAGTAGTAAGTAGTAAGTAGCAAGTGGTAAGTGGTAAGTATTAAGTAGCAAGTAGAGAAAATGCACCTCATTTATTTGAAAGTGCTGTTTTTGGAGTCAAAATATTTTCTTCTTCCTTTTTTTCTCCATCAATTTTAATTCTGACGGTTTTGTGTTTTCCATAATTGTTGGGAGACGTAAAATTTTACGTCTCTACACCAATCAAGATTAATGGGACAGACCACTACTCGCTATTCGCTACTCGCTACTTAATACTTACTACTCACTATTTGTTACTCCCAGCACATGAAAAAACAAATTTTCTTATACCTAAGTTCCCATCTAATTATAAATATTAACCGAAAGCGCAACGGACACAAGAAAATAGGTAAAATATATGACTAGTGTTCCCTTTGGCTTACTAGCGCTTAATTTATACAAATGTTGCTAAACAACCGCTATCAGATTATTCGGACTTTAGGAAGCGGTGGATTTGGAGAAACTGTCTTGGCAGAAGATACCCAAATGCCTTCTCGCCGTCCTTGCGTAATTAAGCAATTACGACCAATTCAAGAGAATCCAAAGGTTTACCAATTAGTACGGGAGAGATTTGGACGCGAAGCAGCTACTTTAGAAGAATTAGGTGATAACAGTTCTCAGATTCCAACACTGTACGCTTATTTTAGCGATAATGGGCAATTTTACTTAGTTCAAGAATATATTCAAGGAAAAACTCTTGCACAAGTTGTTGAAGAGCAAGGATTGATGGATGAAAATTCTGTCAAACAAATTTTAATCAGTATTTTGCCAGTTCTTGAGTACGTTCATTCCAAAGGAATTGTTCATCGAGATATCAAACCGGAAAATATTTTAATAGATGCTGAGGGTAAACCCGTATTAATCGATTTTGGTGCAGTTAAAGAAACTTTATCTACTTTGTTAACTCCTTCAGGTAACGCAACAAAGTCAATCGTCATTGGTACACCAGGATTTATGGCTACCGAGCAATCGGTTGGAAGACCTATGTTTGCCAGCGATATATATAGTCTGGGGATGACTGTAATTTATTTACTTACAGGAAAAAAACCCCAGGAGCTAACCACAGAGCCTGAAACTGGTAAAGTATTATGGCGGCAGTATGCACCTAATATCAAAGATAATTTTGCGGATATTTTAGATAAAGCAATTGGATTTGATGCCAGAGAAAGATTTAAAACTGCTAGCGCTATGCTGAAAGCGCTGCAAACTGGTATTTTAGGTTTACCTTCCGAGGTTTCGCATACGACTGGTTTTTCAGATACTGTTGCTCCGGGAGTAACTTTAGTACCTCAGACTTATTTAAATACGGTTGCGATTCCACCACCATCTTCAGCTAGACCCAGCAATAATGGAAACGGTAAAGGAATTCTTCTCGGTAGTTTGATTGTAGGTAGTTTAATTGGTGCATCAATCATTGTTGGTTTTGCTTTAAACAAGCAGACTAAGCAAGTTCAAACTGTTACACAACAGCCACAACCAACAACACCCGAACCAACTCTACAAAAATTAAATAAACCTCAAACTACACCAACACCAAATCCAGAACCAACAGTAAAACCGGCTTTTACTGTACCAGCGACCACCTCAACTGATGTAACTCCACAAGTAGAAGCACCAATCAGACCGCAAAATCCTCCAATCACAAACCCCGTTCCAGATGTGGTGGAAATTCCCCAAACAACAGATTTATCTCCTCCTGGAGAAATTGAACCACCAGCTGAAGCACCAGTTAAACCAACAATAGAACAACCATCACCAGCAAAAACGGTAGAAAATTATTATCTAAATATCAACCAAGGTCAGTATAAAACAGCTTGGAATCAGCTATCTGCTGAATTTAAAGACAACAAAGGTCTTCATCCTAATGGTTATTTTTCTTATTTAGGCTGGTGGAGAGGAAAAGTTAAAAACGTAAATATTCAACAAATAAACATTTTGGAAGCAAATGTAGATACAGCTACAGTCGATGCTTCTTTGGACTACTTAATGAAAAATGGTCGGATTATAAATCAGTCCGTGCGTTTTTTCTTGTCATGGGATGAGCAGAATCGCAGGTGGGTAGTTAGGGATGCTACTTGAAGCGACTGTAATTCGAGGAAGCAACCCTACATATATTGCTACAAAAAGTTTCAACTCAAATCAAAGTTAACTCAATTTCTGTTCGGACGATTTCAAGAAAACGCTTTAATGAGTCCTAGGAAATACGAGCAATTTTTATAATGTTTTATAATACTTCAAAATATTGCCCTATAATTGCAATGATTGAGTATTATCTAATAATTATATTTTTGTAATATAAGTTTGGGTATCGCTGGTTAAAGGCATAACATTTGTTCGCTACATAACGATTAATGCTTTGCTAAACTATGATACCCTTTAAATTTTGTATTATTCTTCAAATTGTTGTAATTCCAGCAAAAAACCTACATGAATTCTCAGGAAAACGATGCACCATCAAAAGCATGGCGTAGTTTACGAGAAAATCTAATTCTAATTACCATCGCTTTGGTGTTAGCATTTTTCATTCGGACTTTCATAGCCGAACCCCGTTACATCCCTTCAGATTCAATGCTACCAACTTTAGAAACGGGCGATAGGTTAGTAATTGAAAAGATTTCCTATAGATTCACTTCCCCAAAATTCGGCGACATAGTAGTTTTTCAACCACCACCAGAATTACAGCGTCGCGGATATTCTCAAGACCAAGCTTTCATTAAGCGTATAATTGGCACTCCTGGGGACACACTTAAAATTGATGACGGAAAGGTTTATCTTAACGGGAATGTATTGCAAGAAGATTATATCAAAGAACCACCCTTACAAGCTTTTCAATTAGTACGAGTCCCCCAAAATCAATATTTTATGATGGGAGATAATCGTAACGATAGCAACGACTCTCGCTATTGGGGCTTTTT
>CAKZYM010000996.1 GCA_937884685.1 uncultured Calothrix sp. | reverse complement strand
GGAGTTAGGAGTTAGGAGTTAGGAGTTAATATTCACAACTTGCTACTTGCTACTTACTCCTCGCTACTTGCTACTTACTACTTGCTACTTCCTACTTAACCGAGTTAATTTATGTTTTAGATTTGCAAAATTTAAAATATTAATTCCCATTTCTTGAGCGGAGCGAATAGTTTCTCTGTTCAAGGATAAATTATCATCTATTCCCCATGATTGAGATAAACAACCAATGACTAAAATAATTCCTCCCCAGTTATATACATGAATTGGTTGTCCTTTAATAGTTGGTAAATGTGAAAATAAAAATGGTTTAGTGCGAATATTTTTGTCTAAAGATAAACTATGTTCTACTTGGTCAAGAATTCCTATTTTCCGACCAAATTCGATTAAGGGACGGGTAAAATTATTGATTTGTTGGTTTATTTTTGTATTAACTGCTGCTAACTCTACCGTTAGTTCTTCACGGATTTGTGCTATTTCGGAATCAGAATGAAGTTGGGAAAGTGTTTGCTCTAATTGCTGTTTTATGGCACCTAATTCGCTAATGTTTGCTTCATCTTCTGAAGCTTCTATTAACAAAATTGCTCCTGTATCTAAGTACTTTTGTAAAATTTCTATTTCCGATGTTTGGTTGAAAAATTGCTGATAATTAATATAAAGTAAATCATAATCTAATTTATCTAACTCTTGCAAAGCTGATATTTTAAAAGCTTCACCTTGCATATCCGGGTAAAGCATTGGCATTGATTCAAGCAAATATTTAAAATTCTGATTTAATTTATTCTCTACTTGATTAACTTCAGTTGTTTGCTCGTCGTCTAAATATGCAATTTTAATTTGTCTTGAAGAACGGAATTTTGCTTGTTGACGATAGCGTAAGTCAAGGTTATTTGCTGCTGGATTAAATACGTCTGTATTTACTAAAAGTTCAACATCACTACCTTGTTCGAGCAAAATTCGACATAGTTCTATTTCGTTAGCTTCTGGAGCAGTAGTTTTTTCGTTAATCCGAAAAGTTTCTTGAATAAACTGACGGTTATTGTTGATTAAATGCTCTGGATCTACATACTCTACAACTACATATACAGTTAAAAAACCTTTTTTTGGCGCTTCTGAGGAAATCCGAAATGCTAATGGCTGCGGTACTACAATTGGATTCCCTTTTGCATCAATAGCAATACCTGGTTGAATCTCCAACCAGCGTTTATCTTTATAAAGTCCTGCTATTTCTGTGGGAGGTTCAATTAAACATACTCCTAAGCCCGAAACAATTCCTGGCTGGTGTAAAGACTGATAATATATATTCTGACGCTGACGATGATAATCGTGTGCTTGCTGCCATAATTGGGCTGTAAGCAGCAAACCATCGTTAACTACAAGTCTTTCTAATGGCTTAATTTGTAATTGAGACATCGTTGCTGACATATTCGTTGCTCCGGGGTTCGATATAAAGGTCATAGGTAGAAAATGCTGGTTTTTCTTGCTCAATGACATTTCTGATTAAGAGTTCGTCAACTTGATTAGCATCTGAGGGACGCAGATATACCGCAAAATGAAACGGACTTCCACCACCAATAATTGTGTCTTCGCTAATTTTTGCTTCTCCAAATACAAAACCTCTTCTAAAATACTCAACAATACCAATATGTTTCTCCGTTTCCTCGGGTAAATGCTCGTCCAAAGGTAAACCTGTGGCTAAATGCAAATAAAAACGCAAACCCCTACGAGTACCGCGCAAGCGGTAAATCTGCATGGCATTCTTAATCAGTTTTCGCTGTCTTTCTACTCCAATTTGTGTAGATTGATTCCAACCTACCCAGTGAGCAAGAAAAGGTAATATGGCTTGTGGTGCTTGAATTGGGTCGAGATAAGCCCAGAGGTTATCTAAAGTATGAACGCATGGCTCAAAACTTTGCTCAAAAATTTTCAAAAATCGCCCAATAAAATCGATGTCTCTATAGATGGCTGGCAGAAAGTTGAGATACAGACTGCGAGGACGCACATACAAATTAAATGTTGTTTGTTCTCTATATTGTCTTGCTGTATCTGTTTCTAACCAAGAAACATAAAGATGCACTACATAGTTAAGTTGGAGACTTGAACCGGAATTAAGCGCAGTATCGCTTTCAAAGAAACTAGAAGGAATCTGAAAGTATAAAACAGCCTCCATTTGCTGTCTTGGAAGTACTTCAGAACCTTCCATACCAATCTGACACCAAGTTTCGGGAAAATCACCTTTGACTTGTAAACTAAGCCCTAAAGGACGAGAACCCAAGTTTTTTAACTGGACTATCATCTCGCTTGGTTCCCCAGGATGCACCAAAAGGTTATGCTGTCTGCTTGAGTTAACCTGAGTTCCCATTCCAGCCAAAGCACCAGACTGTTCCGATTGCGGTACCGCTTCCGGAATTTGCATTGGTGTCAGTTGTAAACTGAGCAGTTGATTGGACTGGGATTGTGTCATGGGGGATATAAAGTAGTAAGTAGTAAGTAGTAAGTAGTAAGTAGTGGTTGACCACATTAATTATGAGGGGTAAAAATCAATTTGATTGAAAATCGAATAATCCTCTAAACCCTCTTCCTCTGCGTCCTCTGCGCTCTCTGCGGTTTTTTATTTTAAACCCTTAAAATCCATCAAAATTAATGTGGTGGAGTAGTAGGAAGTATTAAGTAGTAAGTAGGAAGTAGGAAGTATTAAGTATTATGTATTAAGTAGCGAGTAAATAGTGCTTTTTTCTATTAGTGATGAACTTTATTTAGTCCTATTTATCTCATATCTTGCACTATTCTCAACACGGCTTGGGGTTGCAAACCCCAAGCTAAGAGCCTTCATTCCTGTCTTTAAAAGTTGCTCTTGGGGGTTTCCCCCATGAGCGACTGCGGAGGCTTTCAACCCCAGACGGATGGGAATAAAATTCGTTAATTTTAATAAATTTTCCATAATTTCCATAAAACTATCTCCATCTCATCCAAAACTATATTCTTTACTTACTACTTTCTACTTACTACTTCCTACTTATATAACGCTTATCGCATGAGAGGAGCGCAGTTGATTATCTGCCCAAGAACAAATGAGTCCGAAAGCTCCGGGATTTACTGTACCGTTCGGTGCTAGGGTACGAGTCCAGTTAGAACCTTCTTGACGCAGTTCAAATAAAAGAATAGCTCCTAAATAGCGAACTCCGATGGTGTTCTGAAATAAGCTGATGATATCTGAAGGATAGACGCTTGCCCCAAATTGCCAGCCTTTCCCGTCTTTTCCCCCGGTTAAAGGATTTAAAAAGCGGTATAAAGCAACCTGCAAACTGTGGATAATTTCTTGCTGTGCTTGGGGATTGTCATATTCTGGCTCTAAACCGACTTCAGCCTGTACGGATACTCCAACATATTCTGGTTCGTTGAGTCGCACTTCTACACCTAATAACCGTCGCTCGTCTAAATAACTCAGAATTTGTGTTTTTAGAGCAGTTGAAAGCATCAATTGATTGGGATTAATACCAATTCCATGATAGATACCTTCGATATTAGCTTGCGGTACAACTAGTAAATCTACTACACCCCGTGAGGTTTGCTGGTTAACATTACGGGGACAGTATGTACGGGCAACTGCTCCAGCAGCAGCTTCTAATGTCAGAGCTTCAAAGTCTTCTGCGGTAACTGCTCTGTCTCTGGTTCTCAGTATGCGCGGTACTCGTATCACTGCATCGTCTAAGGATTCAGCATCGGCTCCATTGCGGGCACTGTGATGATTTATTACCTTTTCTACATAAGGAATAGCTGTTTTCAGAATTCTGATTGTTCCGCTTTGGACGTTTCCCTTTACTCCACCCCCGGTACGATATGCTACCAGGCGAATTTGCGAGCCTCTAGGAGGAATAGCTCCATATTGCCGCTCCATCATTTCAAAGGCAGGTGATTCCTCTTGAATTTGCAAAGCGCTGGTATTGCCAACCTGCATTCTAGAACGAATCTGTACTTGTTCTCGCATCTGAGAGGGTTCTTTAATTAAAGGACCAAACTGCACCTCTCCGGTGACAGAATCGAGAATGTAATGACGGTTTTCGGCTCCAGAATCGGCGAAATCATTAACTTCTTGCCAAATTTCTGGTAGACCGTTCGGAGGTGATATTAAAATATGTTCTCCCGGTTTTCGGGGCATAATTGAGGTATTTTGGAGTTGAAATTTCTGCCCTGGATTACCATCGCTCACACCTAAGAGTTCATCTTGGACAAGAGTACATTGAGAACCATTCACCGTTCCACCGATAGCGCGAGCCGAAACCCCAAGCAACCGAGGAGAACGCAAATAACCAGACGACCTACCCATTGGTGGCTTGTAAACACAGCGTAACCAACGTCCTTGATAGTTAGAAAAATAAGTAACGGGCCAATTTTGCGGTAGATGCAGTATTACATCGGCTTCAGAAATAGTTTGAACTGTAGCCTGTCCAGTTTCGCTAAAACTAAAACCACGAGTATCATCATCCGATTCTTGCAGAAGGATTGGCTGCCAGGAATAACCATTCCAAGCTTCCCAAGTTCTAGGGGGATAGTCAGGATTGATACCAGTAGATGTAGCTGCTTCACCCTGTAGTTTAACTGCTAAAACATTACCTTCGAGAGGCTGTTCTGAATTGAAAACTAAATAGAAACAGTTACCTGGTTGGGGTTGTTCTGCAAAAATTGATTGCGGTCTACCAAACCATTGACCATCCTGCTGTTCCGTCCAAATATTTGTTAGGCGATCGCGCAGTAAAAAAGGTTTATTTTCGGCTTCTGCTGCGCTGAGAAAATGGGTAATTTGTGGTTGACCAATTCTTAAAGTTTGGTCGGTACTAAAGACAACAGCTTCTTCAGTTTCCGTGCGAATTGTTGCTACTTCAGTACCTGCGGCAATTTCGTAGATACTCGGTTGAGCGGCACTTAGATAAAAAGTTAATTCCGTGCGGGCTGGAGCAGCAGCCTGTAACCTGATACCCAACATTTCCAGGAAAGTAACATAATTCCGTCGAGGTATCTGATTGAACCGCAGCAACATTTGGTCAGTTAACCAAGCAAACAGTTCCACCAAAGTGATACCAGGGTCACCCGGATTGTAGTTAGTCCACTCCGGACAATAGCGAGGAATGCGGAGAATGCACTCATCAACTAAATCCTGGAAAGTGCGGTCATCTAAATTTGAATTTGGTAACTTTGGTAAAAAATCAAATTCCATGAAATTAGGGCATGGGGGAGTATTAAGTAGTGAGTAGTAAGTAGTAAGTAATAAGTTATTAGTCACCAGTACCACTTATTTTGATGACTCATTCTCTAGTCATATTTATATGACTTTAGCTATTAGACCGGGGTTTTCAACCCTGGTCGGGTGAGTAAGAAAATCTATCATATTTAATTAGATAGACTATTAATGGTTTATCTCATTAAAATTGACGAGTTTTTATCGTAGCCTGTCTGGGACTGCAAGTCTCCGCAGTTGCACTCTACGAGAAAGCCTATGTCCTAGCGGACACGCTCCGCTAACGGCTTACATGGGGGAAACCCCCAAGACCGCGCTGCTCTCCAGTCTAATAGCTAAAGTACTATAAATCTTAAATCTTGCACCATTCTTGTTAAGCCCGAATACCCGCCTCGGAATCAATTCCGAGGCTCATATACAAAGTACGTTAAAACGCACTATAATCACCTCAAAACCTTGCTCAGTCAGATTTATCTGACTTTGTTTTTGAGCCTTGGAATTTATTCCAAGGTGGTTGTTAAGAATGGTGCTGTTCGGTCAGATAAATAAGACTGGGAAAAACCATCAAAATTAATACGATAGAGTACTTGTCATCATAACTTTTTACTTTTTACTTGCTACTTATTACTTTTTACTTGCTACTTATTACTCAATTATCGGGTAATAAATAAAAAGGATAAACAAAACTGCGGGATTCATGGCTGTCTATAGGATGGTATTCCACGGTTATGTCTAAACGGTCGCGTACTGGGTCTGGTTCGGCACGTACTGCGTCAACAATTATGCGTGGTTCCCATTTTTCTAAAGCTTCTTCTACATACATTCTTGCTAGTAAAAGAGTTTGGGTATTCATCGGTGCAAACA
Source organism: uncultured Calothrix sp. (assembly GCA_937884685.1). Taxonomy (GTDB): domain Bacteria; phylum Cyanobacteriota; class Cyanobacteriia; order Cyanobacteriales; family Nostocaceae; genus Rivularia. Next base: position 896 of record CAKZYM010000996.1, on the reverse strand, counting down.
CCAATTCTCCCAAACGACAGCCAAAATCCGGTCGGTAGACACGTTCACCTAGTTGAGTCCGGAGAATAATTGGAATAGATTCTTCGATACTTTTAATTTTGGGACTAATCTGTAGATTCCCCTGGACGCTGACCCGGAGGGGAAAAGCCCATCCTTGACCTAGATAGCCTTGGTTTGCGTCTGACATAGATTCTCCTCGAAATTTGATGAAAGAGAATGGGTATTACACTTAGGGATTCGTAAAAACTATATCAGTATACAAATATCTACTTAAGAATGTTATCAGTAGTATCTCGGATATAGCTAGATTTCCTGGGTAATATTCAGTAATACCTACGTGTTTATTGGCTGTAAGGGAGAAAACGGGCATGGGGAAGTTTCGGGAAAGTAGGAAGGAATTAGTCATTAGTCACTATCTATTGCTCATAAATCCTTCAAGCTCTATAAAAAAATACTTATTATTACTGAACCGGTTATACCCGAATGATATGCCAAACTATAAAGACTTGGTATAAATAATTAAGTTCGGAGTTAGTAATGGCAAAGCAGCAAAAGGTTCAGAAAAGAGCTTTATCTTCAAACGCTACATCTATTTCTGCGGAATTTTTGCAAACGCGACCTTTTGCTGCAACCAATGACTCTATAAAAGCATCACCTAACATACAGAAGCAGTCACAAAAGAGTAGCAAAATTGGACATAGCTTTGGTCAAATACCGATACAGCCAAAGCTCAAAATCGGCGAACCAGGGGATAAATACGAACAAGAAGCCGATAATGTAGCAGCACAAGTCGTTCAGAAAATTAATTCACCCACTACTCAACGACAGGAATTGGGTGAGGAAGAAGATTTACAAATGAAACCCGAATCTGGAACTATTCAACGCGACGAATTACC
>CAKZYM010000995.1 GCA_937884685.1 uncultured Calothrix sp. | reverse complement strand
CCCAGTTGAAATCCTGGAAATTGTTTTTAGCAAGAAGTCCACATAATGAGCGTATAGAATAGTAGACTTTCGAGTAAAGTCTTTCAGAGTAATCGCTTACTGAATATTCGCTAAGAACCCCATCATCGATTGGTTGAAATTTAGCTGTAGAGGATTTACGTGTAGACATAAGACAGTTGTCCCAATTCTTCACTTTCATTTGGGCGTAAGCCCTTCTTAAAAGCTATTTTAGTAGGTTAAACAGTTGTGTTTTGTAAATTAGCTTTGCAAAGAAATGATTTAAAAAAAAGTTTGTAACAATGTGAATAAATCTATGAAAGGAAAATGCTATTGATACGTCCTACAATTTCAAAATTCAAGGCTTTTTAGTACTTAGTATGCTAAATTAATAGTTAAAATTCCAATGAAGTAAACATCTTACTCTTAAATTATCAAATTTTCTGAATCCATATCCTGAACGTTTAATCAGTTTTAATTTGTTATTAATGCCTTCAACTACACCACTAGTTATACCGTTATCAAAGTAAGCAACCACTTCATCAAGCCAACGAATGATTGTTTTCTGACTCACTGGAAAATGTTCTTTAGCTCTTAATAGCCATATTCCTAGTTTAAATAATCCCGTTAACCAATTATCTGTCTTATTAAAAATAATTCGTATTTTCTCTTTTAATTCATGCATTAATTTTAGATTTGGAGATACTTCTTTGACTTGTGCGAGCTTAATTTTCTGCTCTTAATTTAAGTCGAATTCATTTTTCAACAAAGCATATTTACTTTTGTTTAATCCATTTAAAACTTTTTTATATTTGTTTTTCTCTGAATTGTTAGTATTTTAATACTATTTTTCATAGTCATTTTAGGAGATACACCTTATGCTCAATTTGCCTGCTTATAATTTTATTCTTCAATAAATTAGTAGCGTATTTTCCTTTTTTTTACTTTTAGTAATGAATTGATAAACTTATTTATTTTAAGAATTGAACTATGATTCGATTAGCGCAGCGGCGTAGAGGCGGGCTATTAGTATTTAAGGTTCTAACAAATTAATTTCCTAGCCCGTCTCTACGCAATCGAATCAAGCGAAGCGGTAGTTCAATTCGCCGCTCCAACGAGTTAATTCGCGGTGGTTCAATTCGCAACTCTGACGAGTTAATTTACGCTATATGCTTTTTGCAAACTGGTGAATGTTTTTTATTTAGCAAGACTGTCATGTAAATATCACATTATTTGTATCTAATAACACTTACCCTCGCACGTTACCGTGCGATAGTACTTAGAATATTTCAAGAAAACAAGTAATAATTATAACTACTTGCTACATAATAATAGTTAGATTACAAAATCGTCCGCTGTTGATAAATGATTGATTTATTTTAGTTATATTAAACACACTAAACTCAAAATACAAAAGTTTAAAACTCATCTTCTAAAATTTCAGGTCAACTATTTCCTAAAACATATTTTGCCAACGTCGCCATAAAATTTTTTACAGCAGATTTTATAAAAATACAATCAAAAATACATTAATAACATATGTAAATCCCATATTCTGTAGGTATTATTTGTTATGAAGTTTGATATTTAAAACACAAAATCTTTGTCAAAAACTTGCTGGCTTTCTTATTTTTACGTTAGGGTAAATTTTCTTGTATTGTTGCCAATTTTCTTCATAGTATTTTCTTCCATCTGGCGTGATAACAATTGTATATTCCCTGTCGCTTCGGTCAAGTTGCGAGTTGTAAACAAACCGAGAACGTTCTTCTACTAAACCTTTACCTGTTCCGTAATAATCGCGTAATCTTAGCAAAGTCCATCGAAAAGAAAACCCACTGTAATTGCCGCAGTCATCCTATTCTAAGCCTTCGTCCTTTGCAATATATGCAGCAACTAAAGCTGCCCATTGCTTTTCCTTTAACTCCCCTTTAGGTCTGCGTTTTGGCGCAGATTCTCCTAATCCTTGACGAGTAGCAGCTCTACCAGATTTGGTAAGCTCGATAGATATTAATTCTTGCTCATTAAAAGCGTTTCTTACATACTCACATTTGATAAAATTGTGACGTTCTAAGGATTGTAATGTAGAACCCAAACCATAATCAATTACACCTACTTCTCGTAATTGCTTATGTAAATCAGTTTCATAACCGTGTAAATCTGGATACCTTAACTTTCTCCATACTGCTGCTGGTCGTCTATCTAAACCTTGATGCCACCGTGATTTTTCCTTTTTTTCTGCATTTTGGTCAGCTTTATATATTGCGGTAAGTGCGGACTTTTGACGTTCGTTAAGTTCGTTCCAAGAATGCTTTTTAATCATGTATATTTCCTTCTTAATTGTTTATGAATTAATAACTCTGCTATTTTTTTTATCATTTGATTTTTAAAGAATGCTTATTGCTTACTAATCCTTAATCAAATTTAATTAATAAAATAGTCAGTATTGAGATATTTAATCCTGTATCAAATATTTAATTCGTACTTGTCATAGTTTTGATAAATATTAAAACTATATTTTATAATTTTTTCTTATTATGCTTCATTTTTGTTTAAGATAGATGTGGAGAAATGTTGTTCTCGTAACAAAACTTAATACTGTATAACTACTGTCATATAAAGTTTTTGAGCATTTATTTTGACTTTAATGATTTGATAAATTATTTTCCTATGTGCTGCTAATTAAAAGACCTGTTGTTGAAATCGGTACCAAGATTGATAGAAGATGTGCTTATAACTAGAAAGCATGGTTAGAATGCGATGTCCGATGACAAGCCGCTAAACATAGGAGGGAATTACAATTTTTATCACGAGTCGCTAATGATAACTCAGCCAAT
>CAKZYM010000994.1 GCA_937884685.1 uncultured Calothrix sp. | reverse complement strand
GTGTAACCGTTGGTATCCATCTGACAGCTAAACCGAGTTGCTGTGTCAACTCTTTGTGAAGAACTGCTTGTGGTGGTTGTAGTTGATGTTCCCGTTGGTGTAGATGTTCTGGTTCTGGTTCTGGTTGAAGTCCCTGTAGGGGTTGTGGTGGTTCGACTACTACTTCCTGTTGTGGGTACTACAACAGCATCGCTTGAAGAGTCATATTGTGCCATTGCAGGGGTGTTACCGAATAATACCGACACAGCCAAACCACCGAGACATAAAAGCTTCAAAGGTCTAGATGACATTAATCATCCTCCTGTAAAATTTATTGGGAGTTTCTTTGTTGTAGTGACGAAGATTTTTTGTAAATGATTCGGAACTTTATTGATTGTGTAGGCAGTTATGTAACTGGCATACTATTTTGGATTTTAGATTTTGGATTTTGGATTTTAACAACGGATGCGTTTATACAGGGATTTTGGATTAATTAACCTTGCATAAGTTTAATTAATAGGAGAGTATCCCAATTTTTAAATTTACGTGCCCACACCCTATAAGGGTGGGGCTACACAAACAAAGCCTACCTGCGTAGGCTAATAATTTTTACAGCCTACGCAGGTAGGCTTGGTAAATTTAGCCCCACTCTTCTAGAGTGAGGACTTTCTATTTCTTGTCTTCTCGTGGTTTCTTTTGTTCCTCTTGTTTCTTATCTTTTTTATCGTCTTCGTCTTGCTCTTTTTTTTCTTCTCTTTCTTTCATTATTTGCTTGACTTTATCTTTTATTTGCTGATGCTTTGCTACTCCTTCGTAAGCGTAACGGTTATAGCCGTTGGTGGTAATTAATTCTTCTAAATAACTTACTCTTTCGGCACCTCCGGGGTGGGTAGATAACCATGCTGGAGGAGCGTTTTTCTGCTGTTTTTTCATGGTTAGGGTTAAGTTACGCAAACCATCAGCAGCGTAACCACCTGCTGTTAATAATCTTGTACCCAATCTATCTGCTTGACGCTCCATGTCGCGGCTATAGTCGAAGGTAAGTATTCTACCAACTGTTCCTCCTGCATAGGGTATATACTGAGTCACGTTGGCGACTAAATTTCCTGAAGTGACTAATTGAAATCCGTGGGACAGTACGACGTGAGCTAGTTCGTGTCCAATCAATCCAGCGATTTCTGCTTCCGATTTTGTTTTGGCGATCGCACCGGTATGAATGAAGATTTTTCCGCCAGGAAGGGCGAAGGCGTTTAAACTGTTTTCTGGTATAACAAAGAACTCGTATTCAAATTCATCTCTACCGGCAATTTTCGCAAGTTTTTGTCCGATTTCATTGATATAGGCGTTTACTTCTTTGTCTTCGATTAATTCCATCCGCTTTTTAGCTTGCTTAGCTACCGAACGACCTACACCTTTTTCACCTTTCATTAAAAGCATGGTGGAGTCGAGAGCGGAGAAGGGACCGAGAAGGCTGCCTGTTGTAGCATAGCCCACGACCCCTGTAATTATGTTAGCGATGGCGTTTCCTCTGGTTTCTCTACGGATATAAGAGGTGTATTTTTTTAGCTTCTCATCTGCAAGTTGAGTAAATTCGGGAGCTTGGGGATTTTCTGGGTTGAGCATGGCAAATTGACGCGCTGCGAGAGAAGCCTGCATCCATTTTTTCTCCTCGGACAGTGCATCTACTCTTGCTTTCACCAACTCTGGTTGATTGGGATAAAGCGATGTTGCTCTTTCAAGTACTTGTAAAGCTTTTTCTTCTTGACCGTATTTTTTCAGAGATTGAGCGTATTTTATATTTCCCGGAATAAACTCGGGATATTTTTCTACTAAAAATTTTAAGGGTACTAAAGTTTTAGTTCGTAAATTACTGAGGATTCCCGCTTGACCTTCTCTCCAATAAACTTTAGCAGCAGGAGGTAATTCTGCGGGATTATTTATAGCTGTCTTTGGTGGTTTGAATTCAGAGGTATTTGTAAAAGAATCTTTAGCTTCACGATACACTTTCTCTGCTTCCGCTATTTTCCCCGCTTGATAAAGCTTGTCTCCTTGAATTAGTTTTTTCTGACGAGCGATTTCTTCGGGAGTTGGCTTTTCTGATTCGACCTTTTCTGATTCTGGTTTTTTATTATCGGTAGTCTCTTCTGTGGCTTCTTCTGTAGATATTTCTGGTTTTTTATTATCGGTGGATTCGGTCGGTTTTTTTTCTTTAGGAGTTTTGATAATTACCGCTCTGTCTGTTGCCAGAGTAATTTGAGGAGATTGAGTCAGGACAACAAGTACAGAAGCTCCTAACGAGAGTAACACCCAGTTGAAGGCAAGTATCAATGACTTCCATTGACGTTTCATGGCAAGCTTTTTATCTGAGGGAATTGTATACTCCTAGTCTAAGAATGATAGCAATTTCACGCAAAGCTATCTGAGAAACTTAACATTGTTTTATCGGAAACTTAATTTAAATATAAAGGAATTGTAAATAGGGAATTGGGGATTGGGAATTAGGGATTGGGAAAAAACTCCAAACTCTTAACTCCTAACTCCTAACTGCTCACTGTTCACTGTTCACTGTTCACTGTTTTCTTCATTTTTATTTATTGACAAAAAATACTAAAATCATGATAATATTTACTTGGTGAAAAATGTGCGCGCATTTATAGTAATTTAAATCATTAATTTGAATGGTTTCAAGAAAGTTGAATCATTCAAAAATGAAGATTAATAAATATTAGTTCTTTGTTTTTACTTGCTTAGATAGCAAAACGTTTCAAGGAAAAGTCTGGTTCTGGGGTAGGGCTAGGAGAAGGAGTTACTTTTTCCTGAGTCTGAGGTAAAGGAGAAGCGGAAATTTGGGGAGGGGTTACTTCAATTTCAATTTTGGGTGAAGGAGAAACATAAACTTCAGGAATATTAGGAAGTTTGATTTGAGAAGTCGGTTCAATGTCGCTTTGGGATGTTGCAGCAGTTTGGGGTGTCTGCTGGGTTTGAGGTGTTGGAGTTGGCTGTGGTGTTACATCTTCTTCTATAGCTTCTGCTTTTGGTGATTATGTTGGCTGTGGTGTTGATGCTTAAGTTGAATCAGAATAAGGTGTTTAAGTTGGATGTGGTGTTGAAGAAGATTAATATTATA
>CAKZYM010000993.1 GCA_937884685.1 uncultured Calothrix sp. | reverse complement strand
TATTGTATTAAGCATTAATTTTAATTGTCAGGCGTATTTTTTCGTATTTAGGGCTGCTAAACCATTAATTATCTCCCTAATTACCAATTCTTCTTCTGCACCTGCAACCAAATTTCTAAACTAACTAACAACCACAATTTCACTCCATAACGTCTCCAAGCATCACCACGATAGTTCAACCACTCTTTAATTAAATCTTGATTCAAATATGGAGCTATTTCAGCATTTCTATTCAATAACAAACTTTTTGCTCGACGCTGAAAAATATTCTTAAACCAATACTGTACCGGTACCATCATTCCACTCTTCGGACGGTCGATTATTTCTCTTGGTAATACATCTAAAACGGCTTGTTTTAATACTGCTTTTTCTTGTGCCCCTGCTACTTTATAATGCGGAGGAATTTGCATCGCCATTTCTACTACTCTTCTATCAAATAATGGCGAACGACCTGATAAATTATTCGCGGATGTCAGGTTATTCACTTTTGTTAATATGTGGTCTGCTCCTTTAAATTTGATGTTGATTGTCATTAACCGATTCAGATAATTTTCTTCTCGATACAGATAATTAGTAAATACAAAATCTTGCTCTTTTACCTTTGTAAAAACATCTGGTTTGAGAAGTTGAGGTAAATAAGCGGAGCATTTTTTGAATGAATTGACGTAATTTACTACTAAATTTTCTTCAGTATTATTAACTTCACCATAAAGCTGATTTAACAACATTGGCTGATTTTTTGGCCCACCGAAACAAGGGTCTCCTCCTTCTCCATTCAAGATTACTTTAGAATTCTCTAGCGCTATAGTTCCCAATAAATAGTTAGGAACTGTTAAAGGGTCACCGATGGGGTCATCCAAATAAGACATGGTGAGCGGTAACTGTTCCCACATATCATCAGGGGTGATTTCTAAGATATGATGCTGAGTTTTACAGTGTTGAGCTACTAAACCAGAAAACTCCAATTCATTCGGACATTTTTCCCCAAAATGAATCGAATAAGTATGTACTGGATGCTTGTGAAATTTTGCAGCAAGAGCGGTTATGCAGCTTGAATCCAATCCTCCAGATAAATAAACACCCACCGGTTCATCCACTGGTAAATACTCTTGTACAACTTCATCTAAAAGCTGTCTCAACTGCTTTCCATGCCAAATTAAGCTTTCTTCTGCATTCTGAATATCTTCTCGTGCTGACCAAAACAGCTTTTTGTTAATGCAATTTATTCCTGCTCCAGATGATTCTATTTGTAAAACCATCCCTGTAGCCAATTCCTTTACATTTTCCCAAAGTGTTTTTTCACCAGGTACAAAAGCACAGCAAAGATAATCTCGCAAAGCAATTAAATCTAACTGTTGGGAATGAAAAGGTAAAAGAGTCGCTAAACGAGGTGCAATAAAGCAATTTTTACCAGAATTAGTGTAATAAAGAGTGCGACAACCAACACCATCTCGAACTAAATATAGCTGCCTTTCTTGATTATCCCAAATACATAGCGAGAACATTCCTTCTAACAAATTTAGGCATTCTTCACCTTTAGCTTGCCAAAGATACGCTACTATTTCTTTATCAGTATATTTTTGATTGGAATGTAATAATTGCACTAAGTCAGAGCGGTTGCTTAACCAGATATCTCCAACTACAATAAAACGACTATTATGACTTTTTACGGCTTGGGTTTTGACTACAAAAAAATCTTCATCACCGTAAGTAACATCATAATTGCTAGCATCTATCTGTCCTAAAATTACATACCAATCCGGTACAGCATTGATATCGGGGATTTGCCTTCTATTCCACAAAGCGGCTAATTTCATAAAGAATTAAAAATATTGATTAAGAATTGAAAATAAAATACCGCAAAATGCACTGAACAGAATACCCAGAATCCATCTTGAAAAGTTTAGGAAAGAGAATTTGGAGTAAGATATACTTCACCCAAGCTAAGCCGTACTTCGGTTAAGCGGGAAAAGAATCTAAACCCCGTACTTTCCGAAAAATCCGAAATCCAAAATCATTTGACATTGGCTTTAGATGGAAATAGTATATTTTGATGCGAATTCAGGGATAATAAAGAAATCAATTACATTTTGAATATTACAATCTAATTTGTAATTTTGAACACACTAACTGTCCTATAGAAATACTTCAATATAAATACTGAACTTTAATATTACTAAGTGTAATGATTGCGATTTATCCTGGAAGTTTTGACCCTATTACCCTGGGACATCTTGATATTATTGAGCGTGGTAGTCAATTATTTTCGCAAGTTATTGTTGCTGTATTACGCAATCCCAACAAAACTCCATTGTTCACTGTGCAACAACGCTTAGAACAAATACGTCAATCTACCACACATCTAGATAATGTAGAAATAGATGCCTTTGAAGGTTTAACTGTCGAATATGCGACCCGAAGCAAAGCGAAAGTTCTGTTAAGGGGTTTAAGGGCTATTTCAGACTTTGAAGTTGAACTACAAATGGCACACACCAATAAAACTCTTTCCACCGAAATTGAAACTGTTTTTTTAGCAACGTCAAACGAATATAGTTTTTTAAGTAGTAGTGTGGTAAAAGAGATTGCAAGGTTTGGTGGTTCTATTAATCATCTCGTTCCCCCTCACGTTGCTTTGGATACATACAAATGCTTCACCCACAACCAAACGGTATCGAACCCAATCAGAACGGACACAACGGAAGTCAACCCCCTCAACAGTTCCCCCAGCAATCGGGAAATGTAGATATTCAGCAGGAACTTGACCGTTTAGAGGAAATGATTCTCACCAGTTTCCGCATTCCTCTGACGAAACGGACTATTGTAGATGAAGAAAAATTACTTGAGCAGCTTGATTTTATTCGCTTGTCTTTACCAAAAGCTTTTGAACAAGCATTATTAACTATTCAGCAAAAAGAAGAAATTCTTTTAGAAGCAGAAGCTTACGGACAGCAAATGGTAGAAGCAGCACAAGCGAAAAGAGCGCAAGTGTTGAATGAAAGCGATATCATTAGACAAGCAGAGCAACAAACCGAACAATTGAGCCGACAAGTACAGCAAGAGTGCGAGCAATTGATGCAAGAAACTCTTGATGAAATTGAGCGTAAACGACGAGCTTGTCAGCAAGAGATAGAAGAAATGCGCCGTTTAGCGATGGAAGAAGCGGAACAAATCGCTCAAGGTGCAGACCAATATGCTGATAATGTTTTAGAGCATATGGAGCATGAACTTAACGAATCCTTGAAAATTATTCGTAACGGTAGACAGCAGCTTTATCCAGAACAGCAGTCACCCCAGCGCGGTTATCAGGGTAAGAATAGTAAAAAGAAGTAGGGGAATGGGTAATAGGTAATAGGTAATAGGTAATAGGCAATAGGTAATAGGCAATAGGTAATAGGTAATAGGTAATAGGTAATAGGTAATATTAAAAATAAATCATAAATAGCATATACGGATATTTTATTTAGCTCAAGTTAATATTGGTATAAATATTGGTGCAAATTTTGCTTCTTGACTCGGATTTATTCAAATAATCTTCGGTTTCTTTTATTTAGTATTCGCAATAATTAAATTAATCCAAACCAGAAGTAGATTGAGTAATTTAGCAACTGCTTTTTATATTATTTAATTAATTTTATTAGCCCACGCAGGTGGTGAGACTAGTTGGGGGTGTCGGTTTCCGTCCCCCAAACTAGCGAACCCGTTCACGGAGTGCGGCTCAGGGGCTTTGTTAATGTAGCGATACCCTTCGAGGGTATTGCTAACATCAATCTCAAATATTTTTCCTAAAGCGTATAGGTAAAGTCCTCTACCAACATACCGGGAACCATACTACCCCCAAGTTGACGATTTTCATAAGTCCCCACCTCCGGAATAAATTCCCATTCATCAGTAAAATCGACTAAATTATCTCCCCAAAACCTGTATAAACTATCGTCAAAACGTAAATCTTCTATCGGTGCGACTATTTTGCCGTTTTCAACCCAGAAGCAAGCGTAACGAGTCATTCCCGTGATTCTTCCAGAAGGGCGAT
>CAKZYM010000992.1 GCA_937884685.1 uncultured Calothrix sp. | reverse complement strand
TTTACCTGAAACAGAATATGCGTAATTTTACGCTTTTTAGCAATCTTATTCGTAATAATACAGAAGCCTAGTTTACTGAAAAAAAATAAACTAGGCTGCTCTATTATCTTTTCAAAACTTCTTTACGACGATTTTTACGCAAAACTAAACTTGCTCCTAATACTCCTACAGATAATCCAAAAACACTTGTTGATTCTGGAACTGGTTTTGGTGTTTCCACGTTAAATTTCAATGTTGCTACACCAGGAGCGGGAGCATTTTGGTCTAGTGGAAGTTTATCGCTCTGCTCGAAAGTTATTTCACCGCTAGCATTTTCAAATACACCCGTTCCTCCAGTAATAGTTATAGTACCTCCACCATTTACCGTACCTGGAAAATTCGGAGAACCTGGAGGAAAAAAGTTAATTTCAGCCCTATCATCAGCTTGTCCAAACAACTTATTAGCAGTGTCACCGAAATATATATCTGAATTGACTTGTGGATTTTCTACCCCTAATGCAATACGACTATCAATCACAGATTGCGGTGGATTTGCTAAACCTAAAATCTCAGGGTTTGCATTGAATTGAAATTCTTGATTTACCGGAATTATATTTCCATCTGGGCCAGTAGTTGTTTTTTGGGATACTAGTTTCCCAAATGTATTACTTTCAAATTTAGTCAATCCGAAAGTAGGATTAGTATCTTGAGAAACACCTGAAATATTAGCAGTAAAAAATCCTGGTTGGTCGTCAATTGGTATTAGAGTAAACAGCGTGTCGTAAGTAATCTCAAATTCATTATTTACGCTTGCTTGTGCTTTTACGCTTTCTGTATTGAATCCGAAAGTCGCACAGAACAACGCTGCGGGAATCAGCCATTTTATTTGTGAATACATTATAATTCAACCTATTTTGTTAAGGGTAAATATTGAATTTAGAACCTAAATAATTCTGCCTGTCTTTCATTATCAGGAAAAATACCTTGTTAAATATAAATTTATAGTATATTTTCTTTCACATTTTTTATAAAAATACTAAAGTTTTATGAAAAAATAAGTGAAAATACTTCAAATGCTTATCTAATTAGATGAATTATAGAGATTTAAAATATTTGATTTATAAAATTATTTTTTTAAGGATAAATCGCATAAAAAAACAAACAATTATCCTTTTTAGCTTTGATAGTTAATTTCAGCATTTTAGTACTTTTTGATAACAGCTTATATGCTCCAATAAATCGTAATTCATGTATTGATAAATAAATAGGGAGTATAAAAATTAAACATTTTCTTATTCCCTATATTCTTGTTAAATTTATTTTTAACAATTATCGCTTGATGGTTTGCTTTTTCTACGACTTAAAAATAAACTTGTTGCTAAACTACCTACAACAAGTCCAACAGTATCTGATGGTTCTGGAATTTTATGAGGGACTTGGAAAGAGCCGTTTAAAAAAGTTTTAACTACAATCGGAGCGCTAGGATCTGGATTCAGTTTGCTATCTTGCTTCACATCAAATTTGCCAGTCGCACCAGTAAATCTACCAGCCCCGCCAGTTATATTTATAGTCCCTTCACCGGATAGTGTCAGGTTCTCAAAGTCAAACAAAGCTTCAATTGTACTAAATCCGAATAGCTTATCACTATCAGTACCGAAAAATTCTTCTGAAAGAAAAGGAAAAACTGTTGGATCTAAATTTAAATCTTCTGGATTTGCACTAAAAGTTCCTACACCATTCATATCTAAACGACTATAGTTTTTGCCAACAACGTTAGTTAGTCCATAGGGAGCATTACTACTTGTAGCCGTAATAGATGTTTCAGAAACGTCTGAGTTAGGAATAGGTGTTAAAGTAACTTCCGTGTCATAGACAGCATCAAAGGGAAATACTGTATTCGCAGCAGCGCTTTGTAAATTCCCTCCGCAAGCAACAAAGCTTAGAGCTATCTGAATCAACCATTTAATCTGTGAGCGCATCATAAATTAGACCTGATAAAGAAACTTGATAAGAAAACAGCGAATTTCGCCTGGTTACTATTATTCCGGATAAATACTGAAAAAAATATATTGATTAAGTATATTTATTTAAAAAATCACTCCATTAGATTACCTTAGCTTGATGAAAATTATGTGAAAACACTTCCTAAAAATCTAAATACTGCTCGGATAAGGAATGGATTTGTGAAGACAAACTGAGGAGACAGAGAACTGAGAGGAAGGGGGAATATTTGCTTGTGAGAGACGACCTCCGCAGAACTCTTTCAGCCTTAACCGAGTAATATTGCTTTACTCCTACATTAGCGACTAATCTCTGTATATTAAATTGATTATACTCTGACATTACGACTGTATTTATCCTGAGTCGTTTAGTTACAGAAGTATTGAGGTGCTTTATATTCAAGCTTTAGAAAATACTTAACTAGTATAAATACCGAAGAGAATATACCTAAATTAATTAGATAATAGATATTCGTCGTTTTGCAGCATCGAGAAATAATCAATGGGTCGCGCCAAAAAGGTTGTCTTAGCATATTCCGGTGGAGTAGATACATCAGTGTGTATCCCCTACCTCAAACAAGAATGGGGAGTAGAAGAAGTTATTACTCTCGCAGCAGATTTAGGTCAAGGTGAAGAATTAGAACCAGTTCGTGAGAAAGCTCTCAAGTCTGGTGCAACTGAATCATTAGTAGTGAATGTTCAAGAAAGCTTTATTAAGGATTACGCTTTCCCAGCTATCCAGGCTAATGCTATCTATGAAAATCGCTATCCTTTGGCAACAGCTCTTGCACGTCCGTTAATTGCCAAAGCCTTAGTAGAAGCTGCTCAAAAATACGAAGCTGATGCAGTTGCACATGGCTGTACTGGTAAAGGTAATGACCAAGTTCGTTTCGATGTGGCTGTTACAGCTATGAGTCCTAACCTCAAAATACTTGCACCAGCAAGGGAGTGGGGTATGAGTCGAGAGGAAACTATCGCTTATGGGGAACGCTTTGGTATTCCTTCACCGGTTAAAAAATCTTCCCCTTACAGTATTGACAAAAATCTCCTCGGCAGAAGTATCGAAGCTGGGATTTTAGAAGACCCATCTCAAGAACCTCCAGAAGAAGTTTACGAGATGACAAAGGCTATAGCGGATACTCCCAACGAACCGGAGTATGTCGAAATTGGTTTTGTCAAAGGTATTCCCACCACTCTCAATGGTGAATCCAAAAATCCAATTGAACTGATTTCCAAACTCAATCAGTTGGTAGGAAACCACGGGGTAGGACGTATTGACATGATAGAAAACCGTTTGGTGGGTATCAAATCGCGGGAAATCTATGAGTCTCCAGCAATGGTGGCATTAATTCAAGCACATCGCGATTTGGAAAGTTTGACTTTAACGGCTGATGTGACTCAATACAAACGGGGTATCGAAGAAACTTACAGCCAATTAATTTACAATGGCTTATGGTTTAGTCCGCTCAAAGCTGCACTTGACGCTTTTATTCAACAGACACAAGAGCGAGTTTCTGGAACTGTGCGAATGAAGCTTTTCAAAGGTAACGCGACCGTTGTTGGCCGTCGTTCCGATAACTCACTTTACAATCCTGAAATGGCAACTTACGGTGCAGAAGACCAATTTGACCATAAAGCTGCTGAAGGGTTTATTTATATTTGGGGGATGCCAACTCGCATTTGGGCAGGACAGAATAATTCGTAAT
>CAKZYM010000991.1 GCA_937884685.1 uncultured Calothrix sp. | reverse complement strand
GACGAAACTACTCCATCAGATAAGCTGAGAATTCTTGCTTACGAAAGTGTAGAACTCGGAAGATTAGTGGCAACTAATCCTAGTGCGGAACCGGAGTTGTTGCGGGAGTTGGCATCGAGTGAAGATAAGGCTACCCGTGAAGGTGTGACCACAAATCCTAATGCACCAACTGATGTACTGCTGAAATTAGCAGGAGATTTCCCCCAACAATTTTTCTCAAATCCGGTGCTGTCTCTATTAATGTTGGAAAACCCGAATTTAGCAACAGATATATCATATTGGTCTTTATTAAAGCTGTTAAAACAGGATGAAGCACCAGAATGGTTTTTGGCTTGTGCTGCAATGCATTCCAACTCTTTAGTTTTGGAGGCTGTAGCTAAACATAAACAAGCGACAGAAGCGATTTTGCTGCAGTTAGCAATGAAGAGCAGGTACGACCCAGAATTGGGTTTATGTATTGCACTACGCAAAGATGTATCGCAAACAGTTTTAGAAAAGCTGGCCGAACATGGTGCGGGTTCGGTACGCTTGCATTTAGCTAAACATCCAAAAGTTCCTGTAAGAGTTGTGGAAATTTTAATCGAAAATCCAGAACCTAATTGGAATTTAAGAGTTGCGATTGAAACAAGCATTGCTCAAAATCCCAATACACCGCTAAATGTTCTTGAAGCTTTGATTAAGGTTCCATATACCAAAGTCAAAAGTGCTATTGCTAAACGTTCTGACTTAACGAAGGACTTGATAATCGAATTGGCAATAGATTATCGGGTACATACGATGAATTTTTTGCCTCAAAATCCTCATATTTCTAGCGATTGGCTAGAGGAAATGGCAGACCATCCAGTCGAACGGGTGCGTCAAATGGTGGCAAGACATCCAAATACACCACCGTACTTGTTAGTAAAAGCAGCCCGAGACCTGCAATTACGTCAGTTTATTGCCGAAAATCCCAGTACTCCAGCTTCAGTTCTGGAAGAATTAGCAATAGACAGTCGGGGAGATATACAGGCTGCTGTAGCCAGAAATGTTAATACCCCTGGTTACGTCTTGGAAATACTAGGTGGTACACCGTTTCATGACTTATTATTAGCACGTCACCCCAATACACCAGACTCTACCTTACAGAAAGTACTTTGGCGTTTGGCATTAGACGAGCGTTTATCGGTTCGTAAATATGTAGCCCAGCATGACAAAGCTCCAGTGTCTATCTTGACTCAATGGGCGAAAAAATCACCAGAGTTACGACCGTGGATTGCCTTAAATACCCGCACTCCATCACGAATTCTAGAGGAACTTGCCAAAGATACATCCAAAGAGGTTCGTTATGGTGTAGCGAAAAATATTAATACTCCTCCTCATGTTTTAGAAAAGCTAGCCGAAGATTGGCGTTTAGAAGTACGTCAAGCCGTAGTTAGCAACCCCAAAACACCAGGACATATTTTAGAACTTTTAATTAAAGATTGGCATTTGCGCTCATTCATTGCTAAAAACCCCAACACCCCAGCTACAGCATTAGAGCAACTGACGCAATTTTTCCGATACGACTGGGACATAGTACAGCACCCCAACACCCCATTCAAACTTCGTCAGAAGTTACTAGAAGAATTCTCTACCAGCGTTGTCTCCACCGAAAAGCTATTTGTAGCCAGACATCCAGAAACACCCAGAGAAATCCTAGAACACCTAGCCGAAGACGAAGACCCAGTAGTTTCCAAATCTGCAAAGCGCTCCTTAAGGAAACGGCAAGAAAGAGGGTAATGGGTAATTGGTAGTGGGTAATTGGTAATTGGTAATTCCTAACTCCTAACTCTTAACTCTTAACTATTCTTAAATCTAAAATCCAAAATCTAAAATCCAAAATCCTATGACTCCCAGCGAACTTAAAGTATTTTTAGACCGGCTTGTTAGCAATAACATTCAAATCAGTACGATGATTTGGGGTCCTCCCGGTATTGGTAAATCCAGTATTGTAGGTCAGCTAGCGAAGGAAAGCGATATTGATTTTGTTGATGTTCGCTTGTCTCAATTAGCACCTACTGATTTACGAGGTTTACCTGTAGCTGAGAATGGTATTTCTAAATGGTTTCCACCGGAATTTTTGCCTCGTAAAGGTAAAGGTATATTATTTCTTGATGAATTAAATATGGCTCCTCCGGCGATGCAGGGAGTTGCACAACAGTTGATTTTAGACCGCTGTGTAGGCTCCTATGAAGTTCCAGATGGTTGGTTTGTATGGGCAGCAGGGAACCGCAAAGAAGACCGTGCAGCCGTATTCGATATGCCTTCACCTCTAGCAAATAGATTTTTGCACTTAGAAGTACAGCCAGATTTTGAGAGTTTCAAGGCTTACGCTTTAGACAAAGGAATACACGAGCAGGTAATTGCTTTTCTTTCCTTCCGCACCACTTTATTACACAAAATCGACCCGCAACAGCCAGCTTGGCCTTCTCCTCGTTCTTGGGTAATGGCCAGTGACTTGCATTGTGCTGGATTGGAAATTAATCCAGCAGTTGGAATCGCTGCTGCCACTGAATTTAATTCATACATTTCCATGTACGAAAACCTTCCTAATCTCATCGCTATTTTGGAAGGAAAAGGCGACAGTATTCAATTTCCTAAAGAACCCAGCGTTAGATATGCAACAGTAATTGGATTAACAGTACGCGCTGATAATGCAAATCAAGCACTAAACGCATTCAACTGGTTAAATCAAGTCGCAACAAATGAATGGGTGAGACTTTTTGCAGTTGATTTATCGCGAACAATGGAAAGTAAAGGTAAGCGGGGAATCTTAGCGAATCTGCTCAGCAAAGAACCAGAATTCAAGAAGTTATTGCAAGATTATCTAGAATCTCAGAAACCGTAATTAGTTAGTTGTTAGTTGATAGTTGTTAGTTGATAAATCATATTATTAAGGGCGAAAGTTGATATTTAGTAACTTTTTATCTAAATATTTATAATTTTCTACTAACTCCTAACCACTATCCACTATCTACTAACTCTTTATGTTGATAGTTATTAGTTGTTAGTTGATGAATCGTATTATTAAGGGTGAAAGTTGATAGTTAGTAGTTTTTTTAATATTTATAATTGTTCCCCAACTCCTAACCACTATCTACTATCTACTATCTACTAACAACTAACAACTATCCACTATCCACTAACAACTATCCACTAACTCTTTATTATGACTGAAGATATTCAAAAAAGTATCAGTGCGTCTTTGTTGCGATTGCAAACTAAATCGCCTTTTTTTGCAACTTTAGCGATGTTTGCTCGCTTTGTTCCTACAGAAAAATTACCAACTGCTGCTACTGATGGTAAAGATATTTTCTATAATGTAGAATTTCTATTATCTTTACCTCCGAAACAACTTGATGGTGTTTTGCTACATGAAGTTTTGCACGCTGCTTTACTTCACGTACCACGTCGAGGTGTACGGGATGCTCAATTATGGAATATCGCTGCTGATATCGTTATTAACGGTATGATTGCTGCTCATGGTTTTGAATTACCTGAAGGAACTTTAAGGGAAGTTAACTTAGAACATTTAAGCGTTGAAGAAGTTTATGAAATCTTGCTTCAAGATGCTGATAACGCACCAGAATTAACTAACCCCGATTTACTTGATAGTCCACCGGAAGATGCTGGTGGTTCGCAACAAGAAGGTAATCAAGGAGAAAATCAAGAAGCAGGAGAAAAATCAGGAAAAGGTGAAAGTTCTCCTAGTTCTCATGGGGATAGCATGTCCCAAGCCAAAAAAGCTGCAATGGAAGCACACTGGCAAAATGCGATGCAGCAAGCTGCTACGGTAGCTCGCACGGCAAATAAAGGTAATCTAGGAGGAGGGATAGAACGAGAGCTAGAAACCTTGAATTCTGCTCAAATTGATTGGAGGTCTTATCTGTGGCGATACTTAGTTCAGACTCCCACTGATTTTTCTGGATTCGACCGTCGCTTCATCGGACGCAGAATGTATTTAGAAAGCTTGCAAGGGGAATCGATTCGAGTTTATTTGGCTTTGGATACCAGCGGTTCAATCGATACAAAATTGCTGGGGTTATTTTTCTCTGAAGTACAGGGTATTTTGAGTTCTTACCCTCACATAAAATGCGAGTTTTATTACGTGGATTCCGAAGTTTACGGACCTTATGAAATTAACGCCGATTCCATGCCACCAAAACCCCAAGGTGGTGGAGGAACATCATTTGTACCCTTCTTCGATAAAGTTGCTCAAAGATGGGACGGACAGACCCAAGGAGTATGTGTTTATTTAACAGATGGCTATGGTTCATTCCCCGATACAGCACCCGAACTACCAGTATTATGGGTAGTTACTCCCGGTGGTTTAGCTTTAGAAGAATTCCCTTTTGGTGAAGCAGTAAGATTATTGTCTGTCTAGAAAAAATCTTAATCAAATAATTACCCTTGTGTAGAGACGTAGCATTGCTACGTCTCCTTCGATTTTCGGGGATTACGAATAGATTATCAGAATATTAATTAATACCCAAACTAAAATTATCCAACCTTTAACCTAATATATAGCGCTACCCTTTGTATTCCACCATACTGAAAACTCCGATATTCCTAACATTCTTTTAATGCTTAATTAAATTGTGCTGTGTAGAATTACTTTGGCGAAACCGTTTAAACATCCTCTATTATTAAGCCCTATCTCGTAATTCTATGTCAGAAGATAATAAAAATATTCAACCACCAACTGATTCATCCACACAAAATTCATCTCCAGAAAAATTACCATTTTGGAGAGCATCATTAGTAAAAGCTTTACGAGGAACAATTGGATTATTAGAGAATACCGCAGTTAAATTAGAAACTGAATCCTCACCAAATAACGAAGATAAACCAGGTTTTTTTCAAAAGCTTCCACAGCTGTGGAATAGTTTTTTAGGAAAAATTCGGCTTATCTTACCAGCAAAATTTTCAGCCAAGTTATCAGATACAGCTTTGACAGGAATTATTAGCGGTTTAATTGTCATGATATTTCTAATAACTTCCAACATCTTCGACAGCAAACCACCACAAGTTGCAATAGTTCCTCCAAATAACAAAACTCCTGAAAAAATATCTACTACCGAAACCGAGTCTATCGAATTAGAAAAGCAAGAAATCCCATCTGTAATAGAAGAAAATCCTGCTCAACAACAAGAAATCAATTCCCTACCAACAGAAGATAAGCCAGAAATTTCTTTACCAGCAAAAGAAGAAACTATTAACGAAGATAAACAAGAAATTCCAACAGATACAGAGCCACAAGAAACTGTTGCTCAAAAAGAAGAAACAATTATAGAGATAGAAGATGAAAATGAAATTCCACCTGTGGTAAAAGAACAAACTATTTCGCAACCAGAACAAACAACCGTACCCACAGAAAATGAAATTCCACCTGTCACAGAAGAAACATTATCACAAGAAGAAATAGAAGAAACTCCCGAACCTAGATTATTAACACCAGAAGAAACTTTAATCGCAGCAATTCAAAATCAAGTCGGTGAAATTAGCTTTACCACAAATGATGATAAATCTATTAATCAAACTTTTTCAGAAATTATAGAATCAATCAAGGTCAACTTTTTAAACAGTGACCTTACCATTAAAATCAACAAAGAATGGTACAGTTTAGACAAATCCCAACAAGATAATTTAGCAGCACAAATTCTGCAACGCTCCCAAGAACTTGATTTTACACACCTAGAAATAATTGATTTAAAAGGTAAACTTATAGCCCGCAATCCAGTGGTAGGAACTGACATGATTATTTTTAAAAGAAAATAGATAAATTGGGCATTGGGAATCGGGTATTAGGTATTGGAAATTAGCAATTTTTACTCCCATAGAACATAGAAGGGAAGTAAGATGCTTCCATTACCGAGGATATAATTCCTAACTCCTCACTCCTAATTCCCGATTCCCAATTCCCTTTGTTAAACTAGTGATTGACCCTTTGAACTAGTAATTTATGCTAAG
>CAKZYM010000990.1 GCA_937884685.1 uncultured Calothrix sp. | reverse complement strand
GAAATTCATCTTGTGAGTAAATATTCCATGTATAAGCCGATGTGTGTTCCAAAACTTTTTATTCTTTAGGAATATAGTGCAAATGACATCTAGCAAGCGAGACCGAAAAAACTCTAAAATTTTTAACCTTCAAAGAAAAAAACAGAATATTGGGACTCAAAAAGAACTGCAAAATAATTCTATTTTGTCGGACATAAAACAATGTAATCACCCAAAAACTAAAGAGTTAATCAAATTATCTTTAATAACCCAGTTCTTTCCCCCAGATTATGCTGCGACAGGACAGCTACTTGAAGAACTTGCAAGACATTTAGGACATTTGGGTGTAGAGATTGAAGTATTTACAGGTCAGCCAGGTTACGCATTTGAAACAAAGAACGCTCCAGCCCGAGAAAAATCCGGACAAGTAAGAATTCAACGCACTCGTGCGACTCAAGTTTGGTACCAGAGAATTCGCGGTAAAGCTTTAAGCGGTGTATTGTTTACCTTACGTGCTGCACTTCATCTACTCAGACATTCCCGTAAACATAATATTTTATTAGTAACTACAGCACCCCCATTTTTACCAGTTTTGGGATATTTGGCTCATAAATTATTTAAACTTCCCTATGTCTGTCTCCTCTATGACCTTTATCCAGACATAGCTATAGCTTTAAATGTAATTCCAGAAAACCACTGGTTGGGAAGATTTTGGCAGATTATAAACCGTAAGGTTTGGCAAGAAGCTGCTCAAATTATCGTTCTTAGTCCAGCTATGAAGCAACGAATAGCGAATATTTGTCCGCAAGCTGCTGACAAAATATCGGTAATTCATAGTTGGGGAGATGCAGAAAAAATTATCCCTATCCATAAACAAGATAATTGGTTTGCACAACAATACAATACCGTGGATAAATTCACCGTCCTCTATTCCGGAAATATGGGACGATGCCACGATATTGACACTATTTTAGAAGCGGCCAAATTACTCAAAGATGAGCCGATTCAGTTTTTATGCGTAGGTGGTGGGGCTAAAAAGAAAGTATTGAGAAAAGAAGTGAAGCAACTTGGTTTAAATAACTTCCAATTTCTTCCCTATCAAGAAAAATCTGATTTACCCCATTCTCTTACGGCTTGCGACTTATCTTTAGTCAGTATGGATAAAGGCTTTGAAAGTTTGGTTGCTCCCAGTAAACTTTATCCAGCTTTAGCTACCGGAAGACCTGTAGCTGTTGTCTGTCCGCAGCATTCATATCTCAAACAGTTAGTAGCAGAGGGTAGCTGCGGTCAAACCTTTGATAATAGAGATAGTCAAGGTTTAGCTGAGTTTATTCGTTTATTAAGTAAAAATCGACAGTTAGCTGCGACTATGGGAAAATCGGCTCGTAAGTATATGCAGTCACATTTTACGCCTGAAGTTATTGCTGAGGAATATTTGGAAGTTTTGCATCGAGTTATAGAGTAGTAGTTCACCACATTAATTTTGATGGGTTGATAAGATTCTTCGTAGGTTGGGTTGAACGGAGTGAAACCCAACACTGATGTTGGGTTTCGTTCCTCAACCCAACCTACAAATATCATTGTGACACCCCTCATAACTTATGTGGTGGAGTAGTAGTGGTCTTTTTTATTAGTAATCCTATATACCCACAACCAATAAATATTTACGTTTTTCTTGTTCCCCTTTTCCTACTCCCTATTCCCTAGAAAATAGTAATATTGATCTTAGAGCGTAACTTGGAGGTAAAAATGACTTCCCAAACAATAAATATAGCTGAGACATTAGTTGCCAAATTGCAATTTTTATCACCGGAGCAGCAACAGACGCTGCTAGATTTTGCGGAATTTTTGGTACAAAGACATATTCAACCCGAACAAGCTCAGCAAGCGCAACAGCGGGTGTTAGGCTTGAATCAAGGGGAAATTTGGATGAGTGAAGACTTTAACGAGCCTTTACCAGATGAATTTTGGACGGGTGAGGAATGAATATATTGTTAGATACCCATGTATTTATCTGGTCTACAGCAAATCCCGAAAAATTATCTCAGAAGGTTAGGGACTTATTAACTGATACGAGCAGTACATGGATGTTAAGTATCGCTAGTGTTTGGGAAATGCAAATCAAACTTCAACTAGGTAAGCTTAACCTAAATTCAAAGCTCCCTGACTTAATTGAAAATCAACAACGTGTCAATAATCTGCAAATTTTACCTATTGAATTGACTCATATTTACGCTTTAAATAATTTACCTAGTCATCATAAAGACCCTTTTGACAGACTTTTAATTGCTCAAACAATTGTCGAACAAATAACGCTCGCGAGCATTGATGAAGTTTTTGATAATTATCCAATTCAGAGGTTGTGGTGATAGAAAGTTTTTATCTCCTCGTCTCTTGCTCGTCGTACTGATTTGACAATATTGAGTTTAAATCGTGATTTAGAATTATAGTCGTTCCAATTAATTTCCGTAGCGCAAGTAAGATGCATGTCTTAAACGCTAACGCTAGCTGCGTGAATGCTAACAGAGACGCTCCGCTAACGCATTACCACCTGTGTTTCCGCAGGAATGACATAATTAAAGATTAAAGCCTAAACATTCATTATTAATTAAGTTCGACCATGGATACAAAAGAAATTATCATCCAAGAGATTGAAGAAATCACAGAACCATTATTGACTGAAGTTTTAGATTTTGTTCGGTATTTGAAGGTAAAGAAATTACAAGAAGAACGGGAAAATCAGCAAGATTTGGAAGATGCACGTGTCGCTCTGGTGGAAGCGAAAGAAAAAGGTACTATTTCTTTAGAGGCTTTCAAGGGTGAACTGGGGCTTTAAGGCATGAGTTATCAAGTTTAAATTACTCCATTCGCTCAACGGCTAATTAAGAAACTACCTCTAGATTGCCCCATTCCCAATTTTTATTACTTTTATCTAAATAAAAACAAACTATAAAAATAACTTTTTAAAGTATCTTAATTTACTTGCTTATTAATCGAACAATGTTAATCTAATTGAGACAGAAAAACATACTTAGTCAAGGTTTGCATCTTTACCGGAAAAACTAATTACACGTAAGTGTTTTATAACCCTAATTTACGCATAAACAACTTAATTAAGTCATTGTGAGCGATGAGCCGCACCCTGCGGGTAATAGCCAACCAATCTTGAGTTGTAGCTTTTTTATCGCTTTTGCGTAAATCCTAAATAAATTTAATTAAATAGGATGTGTTGATAATCGGAGTTGGGCTTCGATGGTTCCGCTATAACTAGCGTTGAATCTCAGTCCCTCCAATGCAACCTTCTTCTTGTTTATTATCTGTTTATGAGGAGGGCCGAAGTGGGGAAGAGGTGTAACCGAAATCGGAATCGTTCTAAAAAAAGACCTATATATTGTCCAGTTCATGGATGTTATCTCAATAGTGTTTCTCAAAAGTATCCATTGTTTGCTGACCGACCCGGACAGTTGCAACAAAGGGGTGTGAATCGTCGCAGTGCGATGATGTTGGTGAAAAGTAAAACAGCCGTTTCTCTGGCGGGGGAGTGGTTGGAGGCTTTTTGGTGCGATGCATGTCAGGAAACTAAATGGTATCACGTGAGGAAGGTTGACGAGCGCAGATATATAGTTTCGGTTGCGCCGAGGGAGCTTTGGTTGCAGGTTGATGGAGTGGTTTATCCGGGGGGGAATCCTTCGGTGGGAGAGTTTACTTTGAGGAGTGCTAGGGGGTTGGGGACTATAACTACTAGCAGCTATTAACCTTGTTTTGTTTATTAAATCTTATTAGTTAAAGTTTAGAAAATTAGGAGTAAAAAATGAACGGTCAAAACCGATATTTGCAAGCTTTAGCTGGTCATCTAATAGATATATATCGTCTTATATCCTTAAATTTTAAGAATCCACATAGTTATACAAAATTTCGCCAAATTGCAAATTTGAAACATAAAACCAAATCAACTGTTTTAATTGAAACGGGTACTTATCTAGGTGTAACAACTAAGAGATGTTCTCCTATTTTTGATAAAATCTATACTATAGAGCTTGACCATAAACTTGCAGAACAAGCTAAAAGTTATTTATCGAATAATAAAAATGTAGAAGTTATTCAGAGTGATGCTTTAGATATTTTAACAAATGTTCTTGATAAGAATGACATAAATAATATTCTTTTATTTCTAGATGCTCACTTTTCTGGAGGAGTAACAGCATGTGGCGACTATCCGGAGCCAGCCATTGAAGAGTTGAAAATAATTGCGAGATATAAAAGCAAAGTTAAATGTATTATTATAGATGATTTTCGTCTGTTTGGTAGCGAGAAAGGTTTTCCAAGCAAGTCTGAACTGCTAAAAAACATTGAAGATAATTTTGAGAACTTTGATGTAAGTATTCATTTGGATCAATTAATAATTACCTCAAAAGTTAGATGAATTGATAATGTTCAAACGAATAGCTGTTAAAGTTAATAATTTTAATCCAAATATCAGAAAAGTAATAAGTAATAGTTCATGGTTAGTTGCACAAAGAGGAATCCGTATACTACTAGAGCTTTTTGTTGGAATTTGGGTAGCCAGATATTTAGGAGTTAAGCAGTTTGGAGTTTATATTTATGCATTATCATTTGTAGATTTATTTGCTCCTTTTTTTCATTTAGGCTTACCGAACATCGTAGTTAGAGACATTATTCGTGAGCCTAATTCTATTAATGAAATCTTAGGCACTACATTTATACTGAAATTAATTGGTGGAATAACTACTCTTTTTCTAGCATTAAGTATAATCATGTATCTTCGTCCCGGAGATACACTATTTCACCTTCTAATTGGAATCATAGCAGTAGGAAAAATATTTAATGCATTTGAAACTATTGATTTTTGGTTCCAATCGCAAATTAATTCAAAGTATATAGCTATTAGTAAAATAACAGCATACTGTTTTGTTAGCCTTTTTAAAGTTTTTTTAATAAAAATTAAAGCTCCTCTAATTGCTTTTGTAATTGCATTTAGCTTAGAAATTTTTATTAGCTCTATAATGTTAGTTATAAACTATAGAGTTTCTGGATTATTTATTAGCTCGTGGTTATTTCATATACGAAGAGCTAAAAGTTTACTTCATGAATCTTGGCCAGCTTTACTTTCTGTGACAGCCATAATCATTCAAGCCAGAATAGATCAGGTGATGTTAGGGCAAATGATTAATGAATCTGAAGTTGGACAATATTCTGTAGCAATGCGTTTGATAGAGGTTTTTGCATTTGCTCCAGGTATTATCTGTCAATCTATTGCTCCTTTGATTGCCAAAGCAAAACTTATAAGCAAGCAATTGTATTATGAACGATTGACAAATATCTATAGATTAATGTTTATTTTATTTCTAATCACTGCAATTCCAATTATAATATTTTCTCGTCAAATAGTTTTACTTTTGTATGGTCAAGATTATGAACTAGCAAGTCAATTATTACCACTATTTTCAATAAGATTATTTTTTACTAATTTTGGTGTAGCAAAAAGTTTATTTATAACCAATGATAGTCTATTTGTTTACTCATTAATCACTGCGATATTGGGGGCGGTCACTAATATTGTTTGCAATTATATTTTTATTCCAAGATATGCATCAATTGGTGCTCTGTGGGCAACTATATTTTCTTTTGGAGTAATGACATTTATGACTGATATTTTTTATCCCAGAATACATACTAACCTTCGCGCTATGATAATAGGTATCTTGACACCTTTTAAATTAAAGCTAAGTCACAATAAAAATCATAATTAGTATTAATTCAATATTTTTTTGAGTTTCTGTTGTTTTTTAAGTTAAATGATCAATTATGAATTCAGATAAAAATATGATAATTTTTACTCAAGGTGGGGGTCGATTTGGAAATCAGTTAATTAATTATGGTCATTTAATTGCATTTATGATTGAACATTCTAATGAGTATGATTTGATTAATATGGCATTTTGGCCTTATGCTCATCTTTTAGAAAATTTCTCAGAAGACAAAATATGTATAATTCCTAGTAATCATGACAAGTATAAAAAATTGGAAATTTTAAATACTATTCTAAGGCTTTTCCCCAATAAAATATCAAATGTAATAAAAAGAAATATAATATATTTATTACAAATTTACGCTTCTATCTATCCTGATATGCAATCAATTATTGTAGAAGATAAAGCAGTGTTATCTTCTTCCAAAGATAATAAAATAGATAAGCTATCTTTAGACAAAATAAACGATATAAAAATATTTGAAAAATCAAAGATAACACTTTTAAGTGGATGGCCAATAAGAAGTTGGTCATTATTTAAAAAACATCAGATAATGATTAGAAATTATTTGAAATTCAATACTGTTTATACAAATAATGCTCATAATTTTAATCAAAAATTAAGAAATAAATATGATTTTCTAATTGGTGTTCTAATTAGACAAGGTGATTACCGCAAATATGCCAACGGAAGATATTTTTTTGATACCAATCAATATATAGACTGGATAATTCAGGCTCAAAAAGTATTCAGTGAGTTTGGTAATGTTGGTTTTATTATTACTTCGGATGAACCACAAGAAGAGAAAAAATTTGAGAGCTTAGATGTTGTTTTTGCTACAGGAATAGCTGGAGCCTCTGGACATTATGTTGAAAGCATAGCTGAGTTATCAAAATGCGATTTAGTTATGACTCCACCTAGTACATTTGGCATTTGGGCTGCATTTATAGGTAATACATCTATACTTCCATTGTATGATAAATCACAAAATATTAAGAAAAAAGAAATTCTTAAAAATCATATTTTTGATGCTATTTTAGATTCCCATCTTTCAATAGCAATAAAATAAAATTATTGGCAATTTTAAATTATATTTATTTCATGGAAATCATCAAAAATCATAAATTTTTATATATTATATCCTCTTTAGCCATTGGTATATATTTTCAGGGATTGCAGTTATATTTTTATTTGACAGGCTTGATAAATTTCAAGCCTCAGTGGCTTACAGCTTTTTATATGATATCATTACTAATCATTACTTTTTATGGATTATTTATACTTAAAGACAATAGAAAGAAGTTGTTCAATCTAGGATTTTTAGAAATTTGTTATTTGTTATTTTATATTTTAGTTTTAATTGATTATAGATATTTTATAACAAAAAATTATGATATTCCTGATTTTATGATTATTTACTTTACTGTTTATAGCTTTTCGTTATTTATATCAAGAGCACTATTCTTTAGACAAATAAAGATAATATTTTACTCTACAAATATATTAACTTTTGTGACTTCCATTTTGCTCTTACACCAACTATTAAGCGGTTCAGCTTCTTTTACAGCTGATGGTGTTAGACTGGTCGCAGGTTCAACTAATAATCCTATTAACACTGGTTATTTAGGTGCTTATTGCTGCACTACTAGCCTTATTATTTTTTTTACAAACAAACTTAAAATAAGTGGCAAAATATATTCTTTTTTAGCTTGTATTACAGGTTTTTATATTACCATTCTTGCTGGAACTAGAAGTGCTTTTATTTTTTGCGGTATAAGTATTTTTTTTATATTACTAGCAAGCATTTGGAGCAAAATATTTTTTTTGCATCAAAATATGAAAATAATTTACCAAAATAATTTAATTAATATTTTTCTAATTATATTATTTGGAATTACATTAATATTTTTTACTTTATCGTCAAGTATTACTGATAGTTTATGGGGTACAAATAACTTATGGATCCAAAATTTATCAGACCAATTCTCTAGACTTAGCACAATATCATCAATTTTTTTTGGTGATGAATATACAAAGTTAGATGATTCAGCTAGTGGAAGAGTTATTTTGTATAAAAATGCAATTAGTATTTTTATTCAAAATCCAATTTTTGGAGGTGGAGTCTACTCTGCGGGTTATGTGCATAATGCTTTTCTACAGTCAGCAAGTGAACTTGGTATGCTGGGTTTGCTGACATTTTCAATTCCGTTCTTCTATTTAGGTTTGTTGTGCATTAAGAATTTTTGGAGGATTAACTTAAGTAGTGAGTTTTATTATAAAAATAGTGACTATTGGAGCATTAATTTATTTTGTGTAATTTTATTTGTTCAGGCAACTTGTCAATGGAGTTTTCATGGCGACCCTTATAGAAGCTATATTCCTTTATGTAGCATAGGTCTATTAATGTCTTATTTTAAGTTACCTGCCTTAAAGAATACTAGAACTAAATTAAAGAATAAATTGTAAAAGAGAATGTAATCATTTCTATTCTGGCGACATATCTGTAAGTTATAAATTTAAACATATTTAAGATACACTCAAAATTATGAGTATAAGCAAAACACATATCCCCTCAAATAATATAAACAGTAGTAAGCGAATTCCTGCTATCGATGGATTAAGAGCTATTGCTGTTGTAGGTGTTATTTGGGTACATACTTGGGATTTCAGCGGAAATCCAGTTTGGTCAATAGGTAAAATTGGTTCTATAAATTTGGATTTAAATAGAGCCATTTCAGTAATAGGTACTGGAGTAGATTTATTTTTTGTACTAAGTGGATTTTGCATGTATTTGAAATATGCTCATAAACAACAATCATTTAAGATAAATTATTACTGGTATTTTGTAAAAAAATGTTGGTTGAGAATTGCTCCTGCTTTTTATATTGCTGCGATAGTTTGTGCTATTGGACATATTTTCTTAGGTCTGTCTTTCCATTGGCAAGATTTATTATCTCATTTCACTTTTACTAATATCTGGTGGTCAAATACTAATAAACTAGCTCCACCTTTTTGGTCTTTATCAACTCAATGGAGTTTTTATCTAATTCTGCCACTTCTAATTTTGGCTATTTATAAATCAGGATTTAAACGTGTAGCTATAATTGCCATTATTTGTTCAATTGTTTTTCGTCTTTGGATGTACTCATCTTCTCTAGATATTCAGTATTTTTGGGGCAGACAATTACCCAGTCGCTTGGGTGAGTTTATTTTAGGAATGGGTATTGCTCGACTATATGTTCTTAAAAAATCACTTCCTAAAATCTTAAAGTATGAGCAAGGCTTCCTTATAGGTTTTATAATGACCTATATAGGTAGAATTTTAATGGTTACTGAACTAGTAAAAATGTCAGGTTCTGTTGGCTTTATATTTCAAACTTTGGCTCATCCAGTAGTATCTCTAGGGTATAGCATTATTTTGTGGAATGTTATATCAAGCGAGTCTATATTTCAGAAATTACTAAGTCATCAGTTATTTCAAGTTATAGGCAGATGGTCTTATAGTCTTTACCTTTGGCATTATTGGCTAAGTTTCTTGATCGTAGAGTATTTAGTAAATTCCTTCGGAGAATCAACTATTATCCTAAACGCATCTCTATTTATTTCTCTAGTAATTTTGATACCTATCTCTTGGTGGTCTTATTATTATTTAGAAACTCCTTATTTCCGTTGGAAAAAATAAAAAAAATAAAAAAATAATATCTAATTTTAATCTCAATTTTTTTACAAAATTTGAAAATTTTAATTTTGTTTAAGTAAGTCATCATAAGTTTTTTGTTTCTAATTAATTGGAAATTGTGCAACCAAAATAAGGAGGAAAATGAAGTTACAACAAATACCTGCTAAAGTCCTAAACAAGTTATCAACCCACACATTTAGGTTGTTTGGTTACGATAAAATCTCACTTGTAAAAATTAAAAGTCGAAATGATTTGAAATCAATCGGAACAAAGTATGGAGGTTGGGTAGTTCCAGTCAGCCTACTTGATGCAGGCTCTATTTGTTATTGCGTAGGATGTGGTGAAGATATATCTTTCGATATTGGTCTAATTGATAAATTTGGTTGTGATGTATTTGCTTTTGACCCCACTCCGCGAGCCATCAAGTATGTGGACAATGTAGCTGCTAATAATTCTCAATATCATTTCTTTGAAATAGGTCTATGGGACAAAGAAGATACATTGAAGTTTTATGCTCCATCTAATTCAGAGTATGTTTCTCACTCTCTTGTAAATCTTCACAAAACTACAGATTATATAGAAGTTAAAGTAAAGAGACTTCTAGACATTATGAAAGATATTGGGCATCAAAAAATTGACCTCCTCAAAATAGATATAGAAGGAGCAGAGTACAAGGTTATTGAATCTATTGTTGAAGATTGTATTGATATCAGAATAATTTGTGTTGAATATGATGAGTGTTGTAATCCACTTAATGATGAATATAAGAAAAGAATTCAAATCTCAATACAAAGTTTGCTTGCGATTGGCTATCAATTGGTTTGTACGCAAGGTAATGGGAACTATACATTTGTAAAGAGTGCCTAAAATGGTGCAGCACTTTTTGGTTTTTAACAACTGAAAAGAAAAAATATGCTTACTTTGTTAATTGAAGGTATAGATGAGTTTAACTCAAAGGTTCTAATAATTTTTGTTTGAACGTGCCGAAAATGTAAATTCATACTCAGATAAAGCTTATAAGCTAATCAATTGAATGTGACAGTTTGCCGATAAATGTGCCTGTTGCGTAAGTATTGATAACTAATCAATTGCAATCTGTATCAAGCAAATATATATATAATATTATTATGTTATGGTTTCTATAGTCGTTATTTTTACAAATTATGGTCCATATCATTTATCTAGATTAGCAGCTTTTCAAAAAAAATCTCATCAGTTGAATTGGGATGTTGTTGGTATAGAATTATCTAGTTCGGAAATAACGTATCCTTGGAAAGCTGAAGTTGAAAACTTCACTGGCAACTTGATTTCTGTTATTTCAAACCAGCCAGTTGAAGAAGTTCAACCGACTTTATTAATCCACAAACTTTTCTCTGTTCTCTCTCGAATAAATCCTGACGTTATAACGATTGCTGGTTATGCCAATTATGGTATGTTTTCTACTCTTCTATGGAGTATTTGGCATCGAAAACCTGCTATCCTGCTATCCGCGTCAAAAGAGGATGATGCACCTCGTTCTAGATTGAGTGAAATTATAAAGCGATGGATACTAAAAGGTTATAAGGCTGCTCTTGTAGGTGGTAAACCCCAAAAAGCTTATCTAATTAAATTAGGGATGAATCCCAACAGTATATTTACTGGCTATAACGTAGTTGGTAATCACGAATTCCACCCAGAGAAAATTAACTCTCTTCCTATTCCTCATCAAAAACCCTACTTTTTAGCAATCAATCGCTTTGTAGCGAAGAAGAATCTCTCTACACTAATCTCGTCCTATGGAAATTATCGTCAGACAGCAGGAATTAATGCATGGGATTTAGTTTT
>CAKZYM010000989.1 GCA_937884685.1 uncultured Calothrix sp. | reverse complement strand
ACGACTGTCAAAGCTTGTCCCCAGAAAAACAACAAGCAAAAGAAGAACGAAAAGAAAGAGAAACCGTTGCGGTTGGGAATGGGAGATTAGGTGATTGGGATTAAGGAGTAGCGAGTTATGAGTTAGGAGTTATGAGTTAGGAGTTAGGAGTTAGAAGTTAGGAGTTAGGAGTAAAAAGTAAGAAGTAAGAAGTAAGAAGTAAAACTTTAGTTTGTAGGGTGTGTTATGACTTTAGTCTAACGCACCGCAATCATGACATATGAAACTTAGAAAAAATATCTTCGTCGTGCTGTAAAAACAGTAATAAGTTAACAGTAATTAATGAAAAGTCAAGCACGATTAACGGTAAAGATATTAGCATTCTTATTTTTATTTTCATCTCTTATAGGTAGTTGTCGTCGAGTTGAATCAATTCGACTGACTTGTTTACCAGAATCAAGACAGCTAACAGATGTTGTTTCAGTAGAAGGTTCAGCAAGTAATGCAGAAGAAGCTAGTAAGTTAAAGAGAGTGACTATTGCTCAAAAGCTGAGAGAATTACAAGCACGTTGCGATGATAACGACTTACTTGTGGATGGTGAAGGGAGAGAGATTCGCTTTTTTGATTTGCGATTTTGCGGAGGTCCCAATCCACCGGAAGAAATGGTGAGGGAATATAGAGAAGAACTTGAAGCTTTAGAAGAAAAATATACCGTTATCGGAATGACTTGTAATCTTGGTGGAATTCCATATCCTTAATCTGTTTAACTGGTTGTAGAGACGTAGCAGTGCTACGTCTCCTTAAAGTTGCGAGAAAACGAACCGGGAGCAAAATTGATTTGGTGAAGCTGTACTATTTTTTGCGCTTTAAGCAGTCAATAACCTAAAATCTCATCAAGGTGAAATATTTTAATTACAGACATTTACCAATATGCCTAAAATAACCGCTCAGGGGAAAACTTTTGAATGCAAATCCGGTAATAACTTGCGTAAAGTCCTGCTTGACAATGGTATCAACCTCCATAACGGTAACGCGAAAATTATTAACTGTAGGGGTATTGGAACTTGCGGTACCTGTGCTGTTTCAATTGAAGGTGAGGTCTCGGAAATGAATTGGAAGGAGAAAACAAGATTGGGACTTCCTCCACATTCTTCGGATAGTAATCGTCGTTTAGCTTGTCAAATTAAAGTTTTAGGAGATATTAAAGTTACTAAATACGATGGTTTTTGGGGACAAGGTGAGGAAGTTGTATATGGTTAGGGGATTTTGGATTTTGAATTTTAGATTCTTAAAATCTTGTAATATTTTTAGAAATCGGTTTTCTTTGAAGGTGTTGAGAATGGTGTTTTCCGGTGATTAAATTTTAACTAATGAAAATAAACGTCCGAGATGGTTTCTATTTAAGCAGTATTCGTAAAAATGACAAAGCTGCTTATCTAGAGCATCTTAACGATAAAAGTATTTCAAATACAATTCCACTTATGCCGTATCCCTATACAGAATCAATGGCTGACTGGTGGATACAGCGACGTATTGATTTTATGAATCGTAATCAAAAGGAAATATCTTTTGCACTTCGTAATTCCAAAGGTTATTTAATTGGTTCAATGGGTGTGGATGATTTAACCATAGGAGAAACCCATCGAGCAGAAGTTGGATATTGGTTAGCACCAGCTTATAGAAGAAAAGGTTTAATAACTGATGCACTCGGTGTTTTTATTCAATACGCATTTAATCATCTCAAACTAACTCGTCTTACCGCTCATACTCTTGATTTTAATAAAGCTTCAGCAAGAGTTTTAGAAAAGAATAAATTTAAATTAGAAGGATACTTGAGACAGCATACAAAAACTCGCAATGGTTTATTTGATACTCATGTTTGGGGATTATTAGAAAGCGATTTATAAAATCAATGAACTAATAAATAAATTTATATCTTGTAACATGTTTAAAAAGTTGAAAAAAGCCGATTTCTGCTAAAAATATAGTACTAGTTATTTGTGTTAGAAAATTCATAAAGGTCAAACCTATAATAATTAAACCTTTAACCTTATACCTCTGACCTTCGACCAAACTAAATTTATGTCTAGTATTAATCAAATTATCAAACCTCATCTCAAGGATTTAGGTGGTTTTGAAGCTCGTCGCTGTCTTCCTCAACAAGAACGTCAAATGGTTGGGCCATTCATTTTCTTTGACCATCTTGGACCTGCTGTTTTTCCTGCTGGTAAAGGTGTTGACGTAAGACCTCACCCCCATATTAATCTCGCAACCGTAACTTATTTATTAGAAGGAGAATTATTACATCGTGATAGTTTGGGTACTGTTCAAGAAATTAAACCCGGTGCTGTAAATTGGATGAGTGCTGGGACTGGTATCGTACATTCCGAACGTTCTCCCGATGAATCAAGAAACCAAGATGCTACTTTACATGCTATTCAAATTTGGGTTGCTTTACCCGAGGAACAGGAAGAAACAGAACCTTGGTTTCGTCATTATCCAAAAGATAATTTACCCGTATGGGATGAAAACGATGTGACGATAACTTTGGTAGTGGGAAATGCTTTTAATCGTGCTTCCAAAGTCGAAACTGTTTCGCCAATGTTTTACTTAGACGTGCAGTTAAAATCAGATACGCAGTTTACCTTACCCGAACTCTACAGCGAAAGAGCAATTTATAGCATTACTCCCGGTTTATCAATTGATGGAGAAAGTTTAGAACAACATCGGCTAGCAGTATTAAATTCTAGTGGTGATATAAAAATAAGTGCAAATACAGAAGCTAGATGTATTGTTTTCGGTGGAGAACCAGTTGGAGGACGTTATAAATGGTGGAATTTAGTATCGAGTCGTCCCGAACGGATTGAACAAGCAAAACGAGATTGGAAACAAGGGAAATTTAGTCAAGTTCCCGATGAAGATGAATTTATTCCCTTACCTGCTGATGAAGATAGTGAATATAGTAAACCACAAGTGCTTTCTTGAAGTTTGGTAATCGGTAATTGGTAATTGATAACTGATAAATAACTAATATCGCTATACTAGAATTCAATCCGTATTCTTGTAGTTATTATGGTTGTTACCGTTCGTCCCTATAATATTACTTGGGAATTATTGCCCGAAGACTTTGTTTTAGATGATGAACCAGTGGATAATGTTAATCAACCGCTCATTGCTGCGGTACTTACCGAAAGTTTAGAATTAGCCGGAAGATTAGCGTCCACTGCTTTGGCTACGACAAATTACGGAATTTGTTCTACTGTAAATGATAAGGTTGTCGTAAAAGCTCCCGATTGGGCTTATATCCCAAAAATTAATGTTCCCAGGGAAGAAGTTAAACGCAGCTATACTCCTAATTTACAAGGTGATATTCCAGTGGTGGTAATGGAATTTCTCTCGGATGCAGAGGGGACGGAATATTCCAGTAAACGGACTTATCCACCTGGAAAATGGTTTTATTACGAGCAAATTTTACAAGTTCCTAACTATATTATCTTTGAACCAGAAAGCGGTTCTTTGGAAGTTCATCGTTTGGATGAATCAGGTAAATATGATTTGCGTAATCCCGATGA
>CAKZYM010000988.1 GCA_937884685.1 uncultured Calothrix sp. | reverse complement strand
TGCTCAGTTAGAAACCGGGGAATTACCGCTTTTAGTTGGTACCCATGCTTTAATCCAAGACCCCGTGAACTTTCACAGATTGGGCTTAGTGGTAATCGACGAACAGCATCGCTTTGGAGTAGAGCAGCGAGCGCGATTACAGCAAAAAGGCGAACAACCCCACGTGCTGACGATGACCGCTACACCAATTCCTAGAACCTTAGCTTTAACGATTCACGGTGATTTAAACGTAAGTCAAATTGATGAATTACCACCGGGAAGACAAAAGATAAAAACTACTGCTTTGAAAGCCAGCGAAAGAACTCACGCTTATGAGTTAATGCGACGAGAAATTGCCCAGGGAAGGCAGGTTTATGTGGTGTTACCTTTGGTAGAAGAATCGGAAAAATTAGATTTGCGCTCTGCTGTAGACGAGCATAAAAAGTTACAGGAAGCGATATTTCCAGAATTTCAGGTAGGATTGCTGCACGGACGCATGAGTTCGGCAGATAAAGACGAAGCAATTAGTAGATTTCGCGATAAAGAAACCCAAATTTTAGTTTCAACGACCGTGGTGGAAGTTGGTGTAGATGTTCCGAATGCAACCGTGATGCTAATTGAAAACGCAGAACGGTTTGGTTTGTCACAACTGCATCAATTACGGGGACGTGTCGGTAGAGGTGCAGCACAATCTTTTTGTTTGTTAGTTAGTAGTTCTCGCAGTGCAGATGCTCAACAAAGATTAAAAGTATTAGAACAGTCCCAAGACGGGTTTTTCATATCAGAAATGGATATGCGTTTTAGAGGTCCCGGACAAGTTTTGGGAACAAGACAATCGGGTATTCCAGACTTTACTTTGGCAAGCTTAGTAGAAGACGAAGAAGTATTAATTTTAGCCCGTCAAGCTGCGGAAAAAGTAATAGAATTAGACCCAACTTTGGGAAAATGGAAATTAATGCAAGATGAGTTGAAATATCGTTATGAACGGTTGATGGGTGGAACCATTTTGACTTGATATTTTAGATTTTAGTAACGGATAGCTCGTTCCAAGGTTCTACCTTGGAATGAGGGTTATAAGAGGCTCTGCCTCATATGTAGCAAGCAGGCAGAGCCTTCTGAAGAGGGGTTCCTAGTCTCTGACTGGGAACCAGTTGAATTCCCTATTCCCTATTCTCTTCACATAAACTAATTCAATTAAAATCAATAGTTTCCACAAAATCTAAAATCATCTGCTTAAGAGCAACAGCTTCCTGCTTCATAAAGTTGACAGTTTTACCATCCAAAAATGTACGCTGGCTGCTAACTATATAAAGGAAGTCACCATTAATAAATGCTAGCAATCCTCGGTAAGCGTCTAATTTTGTTGCAGTTCCGTTATTTCCTGTTTTAGAAATTCTTGAACCTTCCGGCATATACAATAACACAAAGTAAGAACCTTCTAATATTCTTGGCATATATTCGTCATATTCAATTTGCGCTTTTGGTAAGTTCGCGACTATTACTTCAGGAACATATGTATTCACAAGAGTTGATTTTAAATATTCTTCTTGTCCAATAACTTCCATTTCTTCCATCTGTCTGGAAGGTAAAGCATAATAATCGATTCTTAAAAAAGTGCCTTCATCATCAGAAAAACTAACTGCACCTTCTTGACTTTGAACTTTACCACCTTGATGCGGGTCTACTGGAATTGGGACTGTAAAATTATCTAATGGTGAATCATATTCTTCGATATTGAAAGCGATATCAACTATTGTTTCATCTTCATCTTCAAGCAAGTCTTCTAGTTCTGCTTCTTGAAAAACCGAAATTACTTCTTTTCTTATTTCTTCTGCTTCTTTATTATCGATTTCTAAAGCTATCTGTAAACTTTTGAGCAAATGATTGTGCGCTTGGGGAATAAGCATTTCTTCTTCATCTAAAACTACACTAACTCCCGCCGCAAAAGCATCTTTTAACAAATCATCATATAATTGTTTCTTGGCAGAATTAAATAACGCCCCCGCTCCACTTTCTTCTCCCAAATTGAGAAGTTTATCAAGCATTTCTAATAAATCTTCATCCGAATATTCTTCAAAAATCTCGAATCTCCAAAGTATATCTACCAAGAATTCTACATCAACATCTTCAAAAGAAGAATCAGCCGATGTTGTAATAATTGCGATAGCAGCCACTGCTTCTTGGGAACTCAGCGACCGATTTAATATTCCTCGCGAGTGAAAAATTTTATCGTATTTGTCCATAACTGTTACCTCCATGGATGATTTTTGAGTACAGAGAAAAAGTGGCCACAGCAAATTAGCTTGCAGTAGGAAGTGTTAATTAGATGAATAAAAAATGTATTGTTATGTCAAAATCATCGAAAAATAGCAGTATTAAATTATATATAATTAAGATATTACTAGAATAAAGTACTCTTTCTCACAACTATAAAAATTAGGAAATAAAAAAAGCAGGAATACAAAATTAAAATTTTTGTATGTTAAACCTTTGATGGTACTGACCTACTTGTAGTTAATTTCATTACGAAATTTTATAATTTATTGATTATCCCATCAGACGGTTCATGGCTAATGGTAAATTCCCATAACCATGAACTATAAGTATTTTTGCTGGAAATTAACCGACCTGTTCTAAATATTGGTTGATATCTTCTACAACCCGAGTTAGTTCGGCTTCTGTTGTCAAGCGGATAGTAGCATCACGCACGGTCAGCAAAACCTTTGCAGCGAAAGGACTAGGCCAAATATTAGGGTTGCAAAAAATTTCCAGAAATACTTCTCCCGTATGACGATATTCCATCGAAGATTGAGGATTGGGTTTTCCTCCACCACTAGCAGTTTTGGTCGCAACCGCTTTGAGTTTCTGCATCAATTCATCTATCGCTGCTTTCAATTCCCTTGCTGCTGCGGGTGAAAAGCTAAAAGATACAGAACCTTCAACTAAGTTAAGTGTCAAATGATTTGCAGACATTAGTTATTTATCAAAACATATTGCTCTTTTATTTTCCCTCTATATGGGGCATCTTATGTCTGGAATATTTTCTGTATAGTCATTCCAATTAATTTCAGTGGCTATTACATTAAAAATTACTTGCAATAATCTGCAATTTACAAACTATCTATTCTTTAACATGTAGTACTTTCATAGACTTTATCGCTATCAAAAGTTTTACGATATTAATAATACTAAATACAAAAAAGACTTAATGGCTACAGATATAGCGTTTATCAAACAACTGAGGTACAGTTTGCTTCTTTCCCCTCTCCCTTAACAAGGCTACGGTGTAC
>CAKZYM010000987.1 GCA_937884685.1 uncultured Calothrix sp. | reverse complement strand
CCAATGGGATTGTTAACCTCATGTGCCACCCCTGCAACTAAATTACCCAAAGTTGCCATTTTCTCATTTTGCACCATTTGTAATTGAGCTTGTTTTAATTCTTGCAGTGCTTTTTCTAGCTCTTGCGATTTCTCAATTACCGCTGCTTCCGCTTGTCTTCTGTCCGTAATATTGCGAGCGATACCCCTCAAACCAATTACTTTTCCATTGTCATCTTTTATCGGTGTATTATTGCAAGTAACCCAAAACCAGGAATTGTCTTTACGTACAGTTCTAAATTCAATATTGGATACTTTTTCTCCCTCTTCAAAAGTTATTTTAACTGCTGCGATTACGCCAAGTAAATCTTCTGGGTGTATTAGTGGTGCAAAAGATTGATTAACTAGCTCCTTAATTTCATACCCTAACATTTGTTTAAACTGAGGTGAAACATAGGTCAAAGTCGAGTCAAGAGCTACGGAATAAATCATATCGTTAACATCTTCAACAAAAGAACGGAATTTGGCTTCACTTGTTTCTAATGTTTGATATAAACGAGCATTTTCCAAAGAGATAGCAGTTTGATAACACAAAAGATTAATGACTTCTAAACGCTCTTTTGTAAATGCACCAATTGTTAATTTATTTTCCAGATAAAGTAAACCTATTAATTCACCTTGATTAAAAATCGGCGTACATAACAGACTTTTGGGTCGTTGTTGGATTAAATATTTATCGCTAGTAAAGTTATTTTTAACTGTAGCGTTATCCAAAACAACAGTTTTGAAACTATTTTTGACATAGTTAATAACAGTATGGGGAATATCGCTGCTGTTTTCATATGGGATTAATAAATGCTTTACACTCTTATCTTTAGTCGCAATAGCTTCCAAACAAAAAACATCTTCCTTTAAGACAATTAAAGCCGCTTTTTCTGCTCCTGCATTTTCGATTACTATTGTTAGTAAAGTTGAAATTAAATCTTCTAACAGAATTTCGCTTGATAAAGCCCTTGTTGCTTTAAGAATGCTGGCGAAATCTAAAGCTTCACAAAGACTACTAGTAGAATGAGGTGTTTGGATAGTTTGTAAAGATTGAATGTGATTTTCTTTGATTTGAAAGCTATTTGTTTGTGTTTTTAATATTGGTGCGAGTAGTTGGGGATAATGTTTTTCTAAGTCATCGGTTTTGGCTTTGGCTCCCCAACGAGCATAACAGTAATAAGCTTCTTGCATATAAACAGCAGCTAGTTTTTCTTTATCCCAATTTAGATAAAATTTGGCAGCAAGTTCGTTGGCTAATGCTTCTTCTTGAATGTATTCGTTAGCTTTAGCTCCAGCAATTGCTTTCTCATATAGCTCTATAGCTTCTAACTTGTTTCCTAATACGCGATGTTTTTCTGCTGCTACTAAATCAACTTTATGTTGATGGTTCATAGGAGCATAATTTGACCATTGTTGTTGCAGTTGTGTTTGGTTTTCTTCTACCTGCTCAAATACTTTTGAAGTCTCTTGTAATTGCGAATTCACAGCAGCTATAGCAATTAAAGAATCATAAAACAAAAATACGGGTATACCAAAATTTCCCGTACCAACAATTAAATATTTTCTAGTTTCAATTCCATAATTTTGGGCAGATTCAATTTCACCAAACAGATAGCAGAGCATCAACTTACATAAATAGAATAAAAATAACCCTAATGAGTCTTGAGATTCTATCAATTGAGGTAGAAACTCAGTTTCTTGTAAAGCTTCCCCTGATAAAATACTGTAATGTTCTGTAATACCTTGCAAATTTAAAATTGATTGCCAATAAATTCGACAGTAATTAGCAGCAAAAACTTGATTTAATTGCATCAATCCATTGTAGTGGATGCGAGTTTCTTGCTCTAATTTTGAAAGGAGTTGAGCGCACCAAAAAGAATTAAAGCAATAGTGAAAAGCAGTATGTCCAGCAAATTCTATATTTCCAACTTCCAATGCAATTGCATAACCTTCCTTAACCAACGCTAAGGTTTTTTTAATATGAGATTTGCGATGTAAAATAAAGAATCCTTGCACGGTTAATACTTCTGGTTTAGCAGCTTTACCATTTAACTTTGAAACCACTTGAAGTCCTAAATTACCAAATCTTACACCTGTATCTACATCTTGCAAAAAGTTACAGAAAATCAAACCGCAGGAAGAATAAGCAAAGGCTGAAGCTTCTATATTTCCATACTGAATAGATAGTTTAACTGATAAAGCAACTAATAATGGATGCAAAAGAGAACCGGAAATATAAGCGGCTGACATAATACTATTGGCAATTTGAACAATAGCAATTTTTTCGTCATCTTTCATTATTGGCAGATTGACTAACTCTTCAATTTTTCTATCTGCAATCAGTTTTTCAATTTCTAGAAATTCCCGTTTGATATCTTGTTGTGTCAGTGTTTTTGAAAAAGTAACATCAAATTTTTGTAAAAACTGTTGTGCAATATTTATTGCTGAGTTAAATTTGGCTTGAGAAATATTAGATTGAATTTTAATTTTGTAAATATTAACCTGCTCTAATGGTAACTTTGTGTTATCAATAACTTTTTTAATCAACTGCTCCATAGTCTCAAGTTCGCCACATAAATAAGCTAATTCAGCAGCTAAATTATGAAACTTTAAAGTTATATCATATTGGTTCTGCCAAGCATTTTCTCCCAGTAAAGATAATCCAATATTGGCATATTCATATCCAACTTGATAAGCAGTAGAGTTTTTTGCTTTATAGCAAGCAATTAAATTCAGTTTGGCTAGTTCGGTACGTTCTTTTGCTTCACTAATTAAAGCAATTCCATAGTTTAATTGATTAACTATTTCAAAAATACGCTCTTCTCTTTCTTCTGAAGAAATTTGTTGTAAAAGTAGCTGTCCGATGTGATAATGAGTTTTCTGTTTTTGTGCGTCTGGAATCAAATAATAAGCAGCCTGCTGGATTCTATCATGCAAAAATTTATAGTTTGAATTGCAATTTTTAATTTGCTCATCTTCCAATTCATTTCGAGACTGCAATTCCGATTCCAAATAAAACTTATAAACTTCACTTTGAGGTAAAACTAAACCTTCTTGTAATGCTTTCCATAAATCTGTAGCTGCTTCTGCTTCCGATTTTTCGCATATAATTGCCAAAGTTGCTAAATCGAATTGATTGCCAATACAGGCTGCTAATTTTAAAATGTTTTGAGTTGATTCTGGTAATTTTTGTAGCTGTAATGCCATGAATTCAACAACATCATCAGTTAAAGCTAATGTCTTAAC
>CAKZYM010000986.1 GCA_937884685.1 uncultured Calothrix sp. | reverse complement strand
TTTAATCCAAACTTAGATAGTGTGGAATTTTATTAGGTTCCAGAAGTCCAAGAATTCATGTACTCGATTTGTGCTGGAGTTAAAGTATCAATCTTGATACCCATTGCTTCCAACTTCAAGCGAGCAATATCTTTGTCTACATCTTCAGGAATTGAGTATAAACCGGGTTCGAGCTTACCTTTGTTCTTCACTAGGTATTCACAACCTAGGGCTTGGTTCGCAAAACTCATGTCCATTACAGCGCTGGGGTGACCTTCAGCCGCTGCTAGGTTAATCAAACGTCCTTCACCAAGGACAACAACTGATTTACCGTTAGGTAATTTGTACTCTTGGGTAAAGTTACGAACTTCTTTCACTTCTTTAGCTTTCGCACCCAAGGATTTGAGGTCAATTTCGATATCGAAGTGACCGGAGTTACAAACCATTGCTCCGTCCTTCATGACATCGAAGTGTTCGGGACGAATTACGTGCTTGTTACCAGTAACGGTGATGAACAAGTCACCTTGAGGTGCAGCTTCTGCCATTGGCAAAACGCGGAAACCATCCATTACTGCTTCAATAGCTCTGATGGGGTCAATTTCGGTAACGATTACGTTTCCACCCATACCTCTAGCGCGGAGTGCAGAACCTTTACCGCACCAGCCGTAACCAGCAACAACAATGCACTTACCAGCTAATAAAACGTTGGTAGCGCGGATAATTCCATCTAAGGTTGATTGTCCGGTACCGTAACGGTTATCGAAGAAATGCTTGGTGTCAGCATCGTTAACGTTCATTGCTGGGAATGACAGAACACCATCATTCAACATTGCACGCAAGCGAACAATTCCGGTTGTGGTTTCTTCGGTAGTACCGATGATATCGGAAAGTTGATTTTTGCGGTCTTTAACTAAAGTCGCAACTACATCAGAACCGTCATCAATGATGATGTTAGGACGGTGGTCTAAAGCAGTTTCAACGTGACGCTTATAGGTTTCATCATCTTCACCTTTGATAGCGAAGACAGGAATTTCGTGGTCAGCGACGAGACTTGCTGCTACGTCGTCTTGAGTTGATAGGGGGTTGCTAGCAATTAGCAGTGCATCAGCACCACCTGCTTTCAAAGCAATTGCCAAATGTGCTGTCTCAGTTGTGATGTGAGAACAAGCTACTAAGCGGACTCCTGCGAAGGGCTTTTCTTTCGCAAAGCGGTCGCGAATCTGCTTAAGAACAGGCATCTCACGTCCAGCCCATTCGATACGTTGTCTTCCCAAAGCAGCTAAGCCGAGGTCTTTAACCTCGTGCTTTAATCTGGGAGTTGTTGCAGTCATTAAATAATTCCTCTTTTAGGTAAAAATTTTGCATCCTACAAGACGCACTCTACTAGATTAAAACAAGTCTGGCAAATTCACAGCAAGATTTGCTTCTATTTTGTAATTCCATATGATTTTTTATTTGATATGTACAGGGATTAATTCCCAGAGTATGAATGTACTACGATACGAAGTGTTACTTCTTAGAATTGATTTTGGTCAAATCTATAAGGACTATGGCCAAAATTGATACTAGATTTATTTAAAACTTGCCCATCGATGGGTACATTTTGAGAAACTATTTGCCAAGATATATGTCGGCTAAATCCTAGGATATAGAAAGGAGGTATTGATTGCGTTGTCGATTTATTATTATTGGTTTATTTTCGATATTGATTGCTATTGGGATTGATGCCAAAGCTGGGATGGCACAGTTTCCTTTTTATTCGCAAATACAACCACCATCCTTAAACATAAATATTAGAGATT
This sequence comes from uncultured Calothrix sp., assembly GCA_937884685.1. GTDB lineage: Bacteria > Cyanobacteriota > Cyanobacteriia > Cyanobacteriales > Nostocaceae > Rivularia. The sequence continues at coordinate 1,772 of CAKZYM010000986.1, read as the reverse complement.
TAGAAAATAAAGTTGTTGCTGGCTCGGTTTATTTAGATGGAAAACGCTTATTTTCGATTGCAGCACCAAGAGCAAGTTTGAATGAGCGTTTGCAAAATATTCAGGATAATTTAAGTGATATTAGCAGGGCTTATTTACAAAAATCTCAAGAAAAGATAGATATAGAAATTCGTACTGAGAATGGGTTACCAGTAGTTTATGTAAATCAACAGTATCTTTTAACTGTCACTCAAGAAGATGCAAAACTTAGGGGGTTAAGTCCTACAGCTTCAGCTTTGAGTATTAAACAGGAATTATTAGAAGGTTTACAGGAAGCTAAATATCAGCGAACATCTGAATATATTAACGAGCAAGCTAAAACTGCTGCGATTGTTTTAGCAATCATAGTTGTTACGAGCGGTGGGGTTTTATACTATTCACGTTTTGCCAAAAAGTATTCCCAGGTAACAACTCTAACTTCAGCACAAGAAGCTTACAGACCAATCACAACGCTACTTGAAAAACAGCAAAAAGGACATATTAAAGAGGTCAAAAGACGATTATTTCAGCTTGTTCAAATAGGAATTTGGGCTGGAGGAACTTTGGTTATACTAAGTTTGTTTCCCTACACCCGAGCTATACAAGTTGGAATCATCGCTTTTTTGAAAATTCCTTTGCGTTTGGGAATTATTGGATTAATAATTTATGTCGCTATTCGTTTGAGCTACGCATTAATAGAGCGTTTAACTTCTGCTTTTGTCCAAAGTAGTACTTTGCTAACTCCAGAAACTTCTGAAAGATTGCAGCTAAGAGTTTCGACTATATCCGGTGTCGCAAAAAGCATCGTTACCTTTTTATGGCTCGGAGTTGGGATTTTGCTGGGTTTAACGGCTCTGGGAATAGATATAATTCCTTTGTTAGCTGGTGTTAGTTTAATTGGTGTTGCACTTTCCCTTGCTTCCCAAAGCTTAATTAAAGATGCAATAAACGGCTTTCTGATTATTATGGAAGACCAGTATGCTTTGGGTGATGTAATTACTGTGGGTGATGTCGGGGGATTAGTAGAAAATCTCAATTTACGAATAACACAGGTACGCGATGCAGAAGGACGTTTAATTACTATTCCTAATAGTGAAGTAAAAATAGTTGCTAATCTTTCAAGTCGCTGGTCTCGTGCTGATTTAAATATTCCAGTTGCTTATCAAACCGATATTGACCAAGCTTTAAAATTAATTGAAACTGTTGGTTTGGATATGGATAAAGATGCGGTATGGGAGCATCAAATTATTGAACCACCCGACGTTTTAGGAATCGAGAACTTTGGAGAGCGTGGGTTAATAATTCGTGTCTGGATTAAAACCCAACCCCTCAAGCAATGGGTTGTAGCTAGAGAATATCGTCGTCGTCTCAAGGTTGCTTTTGATAAAGCGGGAATTTCAATTCCCATACCTCAGCAAAGTGTTTGGCTCAATTCAGCGAACAGTGAACAGCGAACAGCGAACAGTGAACAGCGAACAGTGAACAGTGAACAGCTATAAACTTAGACTTTTAACCTTTTCTTAATGCTATAACTCGATTTTTACCTACTCCTAAAGAAATATTGCCATAAGTAGTTCATTGGTACTAAAATATTTTTAATGGCGATATAACAGCCTTCGAGAAAATAAATATTTAAATATTGGGTATTATTCTATGGTTAAGCATTTTATTCTAAGCATCTACCCTTCAGCTAATCTCTAATTGGATAGATGTTTTTTGCTCGATGTGCTTAGTTCCAAGCGTCCGGATATTGC
>CAKZYM010000985.1 GCA_937884685.1 uncultured Calothrix sp. | reverse complement strand
TTACCGTGCCAGACTTGTAATTGGTAGCATAAATTGTTGTTTTTATTAAAACACACTTTTTTGCTAGCTTTAAGTGTAATTAGATTAACATTTTATTCAAAATTTTCCTCTAAACTCTATTGAATTGTGATTTTAGTCGTTTAGTGTAGTTCCATCTCAACTGCTTTGTACTGTCTGCAATAGATGTTATATTTCGTCAGATATTGCAAACACAAAAAAATTTCAGTTTAAACAAGGTGTGATGTTATTCGCCTACATAATCTTGACACTTTCTGTAATATTGCTTTATCTAAAGTGTGTGCCTACTGACATCAGCATAGAAATAAATTGGCGAAAAATTTTGCACTCAAAGCTTTATCGAAAACTCTAATCACTTGTAGCCAAAAGTATTTAGACAAAAAACAAAATCCTCTCCACTAATAAAGAAGAGAGGTTTGTTTGGAGCTTGGCTCAATCGGGAAATACTGATAATTTGTTAAACACCATAGCGATGTTGATAGTAAGCCAGAATTTGCTTAACCCATTGTCTGGTTTGGGAATTAGAGTTTGACCCGTAATCAATCCACAAACCACCGACTTGACTTTGGTTGTAATCAAATTCTGAAGAAGTTTGTTCTATAAACCCCACTTCTATTCCCGTAACAGTTCCTAGATGAGCAGCAATCTCGCGATAGACTGCCAATGGTAAACCTTTAAATAAAATCTTTTCCCTTGTCTCCATATTTTAAGAAGCATCAACCGATGCAGATTTTGGTGACGATGGTAATGTCGAAACAGTTTCTTCTGTAGAAGCTGCTGTATCTGGTTGAGAATCTCCCATAGGTGCTTCTCCAACCAACCTAGCTACTTCAATACCATACTGTTCCAGAATAACAACTGGTTCGGAACCTTCATTCATCTCAATTCTTTTAACAAGTAGTCCGCTTGCTAATCTTTGTCCAGCTTGAACATAGCGACTAGTCGGTTCGCTAGGTACTTTGATGATTGCTTGAGGTCGATTTCCCACTTGAACTACTCCCGAAACTAAAACAGCTTGAGCTAATTTCGGTTCTGGTGGTGGTGGTAATAAAGATGTTAAGTCTGGTTGCGCTACTACTCCAGGTAGTTTTTGAGGTACGACAGGTACAGACGCAGTACCTTTGGAATTATTTGCACCTGGTTTATTTGCTGTCTGTTGATTTCCTGAATTCGGATTTCTAGCATTACCTCCAGTTCTTGCGGAAATCACCGCACTCCTACGAGGTTTTACTGCAACCCTACGAGGTCTTGGCTTTGATGCTACTGTTTTAGCATTAGATTTTGGTAAAGGAGGCAATTTAGGAACCTTTCTTGCTCCTTTATTCGTAGCAGTAGTATTCGTATTCGTATTCGTATTTGTAGCAGCAGAATCTTCTGAATCTTGATTATTAGTCGGGAACTTTACAGAGGGAACAATATCGTCAAAGGGGTCTGTACGCCCTCTTGATACTATTCCCACTCTTTCAGTAGGATTGGTAGGTTCAATCAAATTTGAGGGTGTCCCACCAATTTTAGGCTTGGGTGGCACCAAAGGTTCTTTAAAAGGTTCTGTCTTTGGATCTGGGTTATTTTCGGCTGTTTCTTCGGGAACTGGTTCAACAACAGCTGAATCGGAATCGTCCCCACCGATAGTACATCCGGCCGTTGCCAAAGCTAAAATAGATGCAATTGTAATTCTTAAATATCTGCCCATTAGTCATTATTAAGAGAAGACGGAAAAATGTTGCTTCATAATGAAATCAATTTGATTGAAATTTGTATCAAAAGTGAAAGCTGATATAGTTATAACCTAATTTTTTTCGGGTCAAGGGTTATTTTATACATTGGTACGTTTTTCTGAGCAAACAGCTTCATTTCGCTGTTAATCTTCTGGTGTAACCATCAGGTGTTTAAGAGAATTAAGCCCTTTTTTGACTCTACGTGAAACAGTTACTACGCTAATGCCAAGTTTTTCAGCTACCTGTTTTTGCGTTAAATCGTGTAAGAACACGAATTCCAACACTTGACGGGTACGATTTTCTAGCTGAAGTAATGCTTGTTGTAAGCGTAATTGGTCTTCTTGGGCTAGTTGAAAGCTGCGGTAGTTATGGTCGGGCACCATTTCGGCCAAACTAGCAGAACCTTCATCGCCATCGTATACAGGTACGTCTAAGCTCAAAGGAGCGCGATTTGCCCAAGCTAATTTAATTTCTTGCCATTCTGCTAGAGAAACAGACAATGCTGCGGCTACTTCAGAGTCAGTGGGTTGACGATTATATTTCTCCCGCAAAGAACGAGAAACTCCTGCGGCTTGTTGCTGGATAGCCAACCAACGTCTTGGTATTCTGACTGTTACACCTTTATCCCGGAGATAGTGTTGAATTTCACCGCGAATATAGGGGATAGCAAAAGAACTAAAGGCGTGACCTTTGGAAATATCAAATCTTTCGATAGCACGAATTAAGCCTAGACAACCAACTTGAAGCAAGTCATCATAACTTTCTTGGCATTGATTTATCCAATAGTAAGCCTCTTTTCTCACAAGCCCAAAATTAAGCTTTACCAGTTTATTACGAACGTCGGGTGACTGAGATTGCTGAAATTCTCGCAATAACTGCCAAATTTCATGCTTCAGTTCTTTCGTGAGTAAGGTAGTAGGCATAGCACCTTGATGATTTATAAAAAAAGTATTTAAACCAGACCGGGATTGTGAATATCTGGAGATGCACTGAGAAAAGCTTATTTACACTAAAAATGCAGACGACATACTTTCCCGCTGTTGAGTATCAATAACGGACGATGATCGGACTATTATTCGAGAGGGCTGATTGAAAGGACGTGGTAACTAATAGGTCGCAGACTTACAAAGTGATGCAACCTAAGATAAAAGCTAATTTGTTTCGGAAACAGCAAAAAGGCTTTACTTTCAATTACCGAAAAATTTTTGTACGCTCATTTGTGAGTCGGTGCGAAATATCTATTTCTTGACGCGATTAAAATTTAATCTGCTTGGAAACTATTAACACCTGACAAGAGCGTTTTTTAGCTTTGCGGTATGTAGTAGCAAAGGGCTACATATAAAAAAATATACAAAAACACTAGCAATATGAAACCGAATTATTACGTAACTTGGTTTTTAGAAGTTTTGACTAAATTACGAATACAACAATCAAGTTGTTTGATAAATATTCAGATAAATAATTTATTCAGAAAAAATACTTAATATAAAAAGGTTTCTTAATTAAAAGAATAAATAGCGAGTAGTGAGTAAGCTGATTTGTAAAGATTATTAGATAAAAAAAAGGGCTATATTTAGCCCTTTGAATTCATTAAGTCAATTTTTACAATAAACTATGAAACTGGTTCCACACGAGCGTAGAACACTCCGCGCACTTTTACCTCTAAAGGTTCACCAGCACCTAAGTCAGTATCTGAAGGCTGTTCGCTGACAAAAGTACCAGCAATTTCACCACTTAGGTTATCAACTTTGGCAACATTTAAAGAAATATGACCGCTACCGGTTTCAACTCTCTTGACATTGGCACGTCTGAGTTCTTCACTATCTGCTTGGGAAGGTAGCGCAACTGCATTGTCATAACCGCTAGCAACACCACGACCTTTAGGGTCTAAGAAAGTTGCACCACGATAAGAAGGAACCTTAAAATCTCCTTCAAAATCGGTTGAGGTATTGATGCTAGTCAAATTAGGTTGGGTTTTAGCAACTAAATTCTTGACGGTAAACAAGAAAGGAACTTGTTCTCCACCGGGAAGCTGTACGCTAATTGCTTGGAAGTCAAAACCATCTTTTTCTTCAAAAGTTAGACTACCATCTGAATTAACATTCAAATCACCTTGAATTTGGTCGAGGGATGAAGTTTTACGAGTCAATATCTTCGCACCGACAAATTCAGCTTCCTGTCTCTTATTTAGGGGTTCTTCTTTAACATAGTAATTTGTTGGTTGCATGCAAAGTTCTTTGATTTCGTAGGACTGGCTTGAATCGATGGGGATAGAACCACGACTCGTTTCAGAAAGTAGAGGGCATTTATTAGCTAAACCAGTACCTCTAATATCTTCGTAAGTGAGTAACTCTCTACTATCACCACTAGCCATATCTGGACCAGAACTACAAGCTGTTAATAAGCCCAACATCACGACCATTAATCCAGCTATTAAAGCGCGATACTTCATGATTAACCTCAAGTCAAAAATTAATATTTTCAGTGCGTTTTCAATTCTCAAGCATAGAGTTATTACTCGAACTTGTATATATTGCCATTCAATCGTCTCTCCTTCATATTTATGGCGCAGCGTCCATCTTAATTCGAGACAGGTAAGCGTCGAAACCAATAATGTCAAAACTATTTATGACCCTTACTTTTCAAGCTGAAAAATCCTATCAAGGAGTTTATACAGTCAGATGAAAGGTGGAAAATTTAAGACAATACAAAAGCAAACTAACTTTTATATAACATCCCAAGCACCATCTTGATAAGATGCTCGTAGAGCAATGGCGCGAGTAATGAGTATAGTTTTATTATTAGCAGTTAACTAGTCAAAGCTAACGACCAACGAACGAGTAAATGTTTTTTAATAGTTGTGTTATTACAAAAAATTCCTATAGTTCTCCCTCAAAGACTTAAACTTATCCTATTCTCTCACAAGGAGGGTAAATTCATATTTTCTCAATATATAGAATATTTGAGATTGATAAGGAAGACGATTTGCTCACCGTCAAATTAAAAGGTTTTATATAGATATAGGAGATTATATATGTTTATCAACCACTATTAGACTCTATATTGTATCTAATCAAGAAGAAAATAATCCGCACTTAATAGCTACTCAATGCTTTTCTATACATTACTTAACATTATAAACTTTTTTTAAATTATATTGTCAAAATTTAGATGATATGGGTTTGCTTTTGAAGCAGAGCGTGACAAATTCGCAGTTACATAAATCTATTTCTATTTTTACCTCGAAAAGATGCTAAATAATTTAAAGTAGAAAATACTTCAAAATTTTATTTTATTTTAGATAGTAGTCCTATTGCAGTTAAGATAAACATCATTAGTCTTTAATATGTGTTTTTCATGATTTAAAAATATCATTGCTACAGCCATACAAAGTTAAAATTAGTCTTGTGTAGCTCGAAGTAGCGGTCAATATAATTAATTAATAATATTATGAGCAACGGTAAAAGTCCCGATTCCGATAAGTTATCCTATAAATTACAAGAAATTGCAGACTCCATTCATGAATACTCAGCAATTTCTCAAGGAGATATTTTAGCCATTTTGGCACTGCTTAGACAGCTAGAAAAACTGCATAGAGAAGTTAGAGACGGTATTTTTCAAGAAAGCTTACCATCAAATCGTCAAGCGCTATACTCACTTTTAAAAGACATTGAAACGGAAGGAGGATGGCCTTATATTGAGCGTATGAGAATTCAAAATTTGATAGTGAACTTGGAAACAATTGACGAAGAAGATAGTTGATAAAGAAAGTAGGAAGTAGGGAGTAGGAAGTAGGAAGTAGGGAACAGGGGACGGGGAACAGAAAAAACTTACCTTAACTGAATTTAGTCTTCAAAAAGATAATTTTGTTTCACAGCAAGAGTTTCGAGTTGCTACCTACTACTTACTACTTACTACTTACTATCCCCAATTCCCTTAACTAATACCTTGACAAAGTTTGCGGTCGGCTCCTTCAACATTGCTATTGTATCGAAGGTAGTCACCTACCCAGTGACAACCTTGTGCTAGTAGATTTTTTAAATTTAAATTCAATAGAATTATGTTATTGTCATCGCCCTCATATGCTAAAGTTTCACCATCTGGACAAAAACTAACGTCAATTACGGGAGCTTGATGTCCGCTAAGAGTTTTAATTAATTGACCTTCACGACTCCAAAGCTTAACGGTACTATCCCAATTTCCAGCAGCGAGAATTTTTCCCTTGGGACTGAAGGTGACACTACTAACGCTATCACCGTATCCTTTTAACAAAGTTTTAAATAGAGTACCATCCCAACTCCATAATCTTAGAGTATTGTCCCAACTTGCAGAAGCAAGCAAGTTATCACTAGGGCTAAAGCTGACCCCTAGAACCCAGCCGGAATGAGGTAAAAATGTTTTTAATAACACACCATCTCGTTTCCACAATTTCACGGTTTGGTCGTCGGAACCAGAAGCTAAAGTTTCACCATTTGGACTAAAGCTAACGCTATTTACCCTTGCTTGATGACCATTTAAAGTTTTAAGTAGCTTCCCTTGTTGATTCCATAATTTTACCGTTTTATCATTGCTTGCAGATGCCAGTAATTGTCCATCGGGACTAAAGCTAATACTCGTTACCTTGTCGCTATGTCCCTGAAGAGATTTGAGTAATTGACCATTATCCTGCCAAAGTTTAATCGATTTGTCGTAGCTACCTGAAGCCAAAATTTGACCTTTTGGATGAAAACTGACGCTTGTGACTCTATCGGAATGTCCTAACAAAGTTTTGTAAAGACTGGTATTAAATCCGGTATTATCTCGTTTTCTCTGCCACAGCTTTACCGTATTATCGCGGCTAGAAGAAGCCAAAATTTTACCATCAGGACTCCAACTAACACTCAAAACCCGGTCTTCATGTCCTGCTAAAACTGGTAATTTAGGAGGGTTTAAACTCCAAAGTTTGACACTTTTGTCGTAACTTGCAGATGCCAATAATTTATCGTCAGGGCTGAATGAAACGCTCACAACAGCATCGCTATGACCTTTAAAAGTTTTAATTAACTTACCGCTTTTAATATCAGTTAAATTAATCGTATTGTCATCTCCTGCTGAAGCGAGTTTTTCACCTTTAGAATCAAAATTTAGGCTCCAAACAATACCCTTATGCTGCTCTAAATTTTTATAAGCACGGTATGTGAAACTGTTTTCAGATTCTTCCTGTTGTTCTGCTTGCCAAAGTTTGACAATTCCATTGCTATCAGCAGAGGCTAATGTCTTACCATCGGGGCTGAAACTAACTACTGTTATCTCTTGTTCGTGACCTTGCAAAGTAGTTAGTAAGCTGCCACTGTTACTATTCCATATTTTCACGGTGTTATCATCACTAGCTGAAGCGATAAACCGACCGTCAGGACTGAAAGTCACCCAGTTGATTAAACCTTCATGTCCTTGGAGAACTTTCAATAACTTACCGTCATTACGCCAAATTTGAACGATATTATCATTACTTCCAGTAGCTAATAACTTACCATCGGGACTAAAACTAACCGTAGAAACAAAATCTTGATGTTCAAGAGTTGTCACGGGTTGCAAATCAAATTTTCCCGTAGCTGGATTTTTTCGCCAAATTCTTACGGTTTTATCCTGACTTGCAGAAGCGATTAAGCTACCATCAGGACTAAAGTTTAAACTGGTAATACTTTCATCATGGGCTGCTTTTATAGTTTGTAATAAACTCCCATCAGTACGCCATATTTTTATACTTTTATCGCGACTTCCCGAAGCTAAAAACTTACCATCGGGACTAAAATTGACATCCCAAACAACATCTTTATGTCCTTCCAAACGGTTAACTTCCGTGACTCCATAAACCGCTTGCTGTAAAGCAGTGACTACTCGCATCCGGGTATCTGGTTGAATTCCATGTCCACCTTTAAGCTTTCTCCAAGCACGCAAACTTTCAATCAAAGCATCAAATTCTTTATTGGAAGCAAACAAAGCTTCAGAAGCGGCAGTTATGGCACCAATCTTTAAGTTATTTTCGCTACGTTCAGCACGAAAACTGTGGCTCATTGCAGCCTTTTTTTGTAAATCCGCTTGCCACCACAAGCCACCAATTGTGGCAGACATAACCGCTAGAGCTAAGCCAGCTAAACGTGCTTCTCGCAGCCGTTTTTGCAGGATTGAATTTAGCTTTTCTTGCGATATTTTTTGAGCAACTTCTGCTTTTGTTTTTTCAAAACGAATTTTTTCTAATTCAGCAATAATTCCATAGTCGTTGCGAATGCGAATTGGTTTAACTAAATAGTCATGAACTAATTGATAACGTTCTCCTGACTCTTGAAGTACTCGTAATACCAAACCGCTTCCTACAAGAATTTCTAAAATTAATTCTACGGTGCTGATATTGTAAGAATCCATGAAACCTTCTTCAGTTTCTTCATGACTATCCACTCTAAATTGCTGATTGGATTGTTTTAAGATATGAGAAAAAGGAGTACCAATATTTTTTTGATTAAAATTAATTAGTATATTATTATCTGCTTGATTGTCTTCAATTTCATCATAGTTATCTTCTTCCCTAAAAATAGCGGTGACTAATTCAGCCTTAGTTTTTAAAGGTCGCGTACCTTTTTCATCAGTTAATTCAAAAAGTAATTTCCAACTTAATTCTTCATTTTCTTGACCGCAATCAAAAATAACTTTTTCTAACCAGTGCTGAACAAGTTTCTCAGAACCGCCGCTGCGCTGATATTCACCTAAAGTAGTAATATTTTGTGCTTCTAATTGAGCGCCGACAATTTGTAATTCTATTGGGTGTACTTGATGAGTTTCTCCTGCTAAGTCTTCTACTAATTTATTGATTAACTCATCGCTTAACTGATAATGCGAACGTTCTGTCAAACTATGAATAATCCTATTAGCATCTTGGCAAGTAAATTTACCCAAATAGTAACGAATGTTCTTATCAAGAATATTTTTATTAATTACTCCCAAATTGTAAGAATCTTGCCGTTCCAAGTAGCTCAAACGCTCAAATTCTAATAAATAATGTAGATAATCTTCCCGCAAAGAAAGAATTACTTTTACAAAGGGAATATTCAGACATTTATTGAAAAACTTATAAAATTCAACTCTTTGTTCAGTATCCTGTTTGACAAAGAAAAATTCTTCTAACTGGTCAAAAATTAGAATCACAGTGTAATTACTATCAGCTAATAATCGCAGCTTTTCTAAAATTACTTCTACTGTGATTTCTATAGCCAAAGATATAGAAGTATGAGCGATAACCTGGTTTAAACTCCGTCCTAAAACTGTTATCCAATCAGTATAAACAGATAACACAACTGGTAGGGCCATGCGCTCCCCAATTGAATTCTGTTTTAATGCTGGAACTAAACCTGCTTTGATAATCGAACTTTTACCAACTCCCGATGGCCCATGAACCACGGTAAGTTTACAGTCAGCACGAGTCATCTTTTCTAAAAGCTGATGAACATCCTGCTGTCTTCCCGATGCTGCAATTTCCTGAGCTACTTGGTCGTGAGTCGATGATATTTTTTGCGGTTGTAAAACTGGATTTATGCGATAACGCTGCGGTTGTAATTGACTAGCACCGATAAAAGCGCGAAATCCATACTGATGCTCAATCTGAATTTTCTCTCGTTTGAGTTTGAATGCTTCTAGGTAGTCGTGACGCTCATTAAAATAGAGCGAGCGTAATTCCTCGACAATTTCTAGATATAAAGAAGCTTCGTATTGAGCTTCACAAACAACTTTTGCCCATTCCAAGGTGTTAACAGCTTCGTCCCATTCACCCAAATTTCTTAGAGTACGTCCTAGTAATAATAAATACCAACTTTCTTGCTGGCGGGATACTTCTGGAACTTCTTC
>CAKZYM010000984.1 GCA_937884685.1 uncultured Calothrix sp. | reverse complement strand
CGCGAGTTATCCCACATACCAGACGATGTCTCAGCATTGAAAAAGAGCTTCTATGATAAAACGTCACAACAACTCGATGAACAATGGCAATCTTGGCTAAAAAGCTGGCGCGGCCTCCTGCCCGACGATAATTTGGCTGAGATATCAACAAATATGAAACAGACTAACCCAAAATATACATGGCGAGAGTGGTTGATTGTCCCTGCCTATCAACAAGCTATGCAGGGTGACTACACGTTAGTTAAAGAGTTGCAAGAAGTGCTTAGCCATCCGTATGATGAGCAATCACAAGAGATAGAAGATAAATACTATCGTCTAAAACCTAAAGCGTTTTTTGACACTGGTGGCGTATCGCACTATAGCTGTTCCTCTTGATGTTGAATTACAATCGATAAGTTATGGGAAGAAATACTGATAGTGAAGTACTAAAACTTACAAAAAATACTTAGAAAAAGGTTGGTCGCTAGCTCGTGTATACAGAAATATAATGAACAGCAGTGAAGCTAGAAGAAGAGCGGGAGGAGGGAGGTAGCAGCAAATAATAAGTCAGATAGGCTCAGAAATGAGTGAGATTTTGAGTGTATTTGACTCAAATTAACAGGCTATAGGTTAAAAAAAGTTGGCTAATTAGTACTGAGAATTTATCAAAATCTCAGTACTTAAAGGAGCTTCTGGAGATATTGGAAAGAATTTAGTTAAACAACAAGAAAAATTATTTCAATTGTGGCACCGGGTTAGAGATGGAACTTTGAGTCGGGCTGAGTTTAAACTATATTTCATGCTTCTGTATACTTTAAAAATCACTTTAATTTTTCATTATCCAGTTCTTTTACTACCCGCAAAAACAATTTATCCTGACCGACAGAGTTTATATAACTAGCATCTAAATAACGACGGTAATTTTGATTGTTAGCAGCATAGGTTTTAAACATTGCTAGAGCTAAATAATTTGTATAATCGCGAGCTAAATTAGGAGAAGGACCAATAACTTCCGGTGGTACGGGAATGGAAGAATCGGGTGATTCTGCAATTACTGAAAAGTGGGTTCCACCATTCATTAATACTAAATACTTATTCTCGTTTTCTAGCCAAGTAAAAGGTACAATCTGTTCTGGATATGCAGGAGCAACATTATCAGCAGTACCTGCTACAATCATTACCGGAATATTGATTTTGCTTAAACCTTCTTGACCGTAAACGCTGCTATCTACCGGATTAATTGCGACTGCTGCTTTAATTCTTGGGTCGGATAACTGATAATCAGATTCGGGTAAACTTAGAGCTTGACATTGCAATAATAACGAAACGTTTAAAGTATTTTCATTAACGGGACAATTCTTGCGTAACTTATTGAAATTAATTTCAGCACCTGCTAATGCTAAAGCAGTATAACCTCCAAAAGATTGTCCGATTACACCAACTTGTTCCATGTTGATACGTTGTTTATATTCAGAATCTGAACTGGATAAACGTTCGAGGTAATCTAGAATGTATTTGACATCTAAAGGTCGGTCAACAAATTCCCTTGGTTCTGTAACCGTATCTGCGATTCCTCCTAATAGTGCTTGTAATTGTCGAGCGTTACTACCAGGATGTTCGGGAACTGCAACTACAAAACCTCTTGAGGCTAAATATTCTGCTAAATAAGCAAAACTGGTACGGTCGGAACCTAACCCGTGAGAAATTACAACTACTGGACTAGTTTCAGTTGTTCTAGGTAAATAAATATCAACAGGAAAAGTGCGAGTCCGAGATACATCATTAAGAGTAACGCTTCGTTTTGAATAAGTAAAACGTCCTCTTTGAAATAAATCTGAAATTAGATTATTTGAAACAGTTTGATTATTTGCTTCTTTCAAAGATTTTTCATTAATCAGCTTCACAGCTTTTTGAGTTCGATTAATAATATTTCTGGCTCGTAATCCAATTTCCAAACTGCGAAATAAATCTATAGAGATAGTTTTAGAAGGAAATTTACGTAATATGTTAATAATATTAAAATTATTTGGTTTGCTGGCTGCTAAAATTAACGCCGAACGAGTTCCATAAAATCCACTACTGCGACGTAACTTCTTAGAATTTGTTGTTCTCCGATTACGAAATTCGCTTTGAACTACTTGGGAAAGAGTTTCCAAAAGTTTCTCACCAATTGGTGAATATAAAAATTGAGAAATTTCAACAGCACCTAAAGGAATCGGAGCAAGCAATGCTTCTCTTAATTCTCCCCTACTTTCTTTCGGAACATATTTAAAATAAGCTGCTAATTCATCATTTACCTGACCAGTTTTGGCATAAGTTTCTAGAGAATCGACCGAAATCGACCTTTCCACTATTCCAAAAGAAAGCTTTAACCTTTCAGCACTAACAGCACGATTAGCAGTAAAAGCAGGTAAACCACAAGCAATAAAACAGCTTAAAGCAGCATTCAGCCAAATTGATTTTCGCATAAAAACAATTATCAGTTTTCACCCGGAGGGTGTGGATCATCAGTTATTAATTTATAACTCCTAATTCTTTATTTCCAATTCCCAACTCCCAACTCCTAACTCCTAATCCAAAATCTAAAATCTAAAATCCAAAATCCCCTTACCCTTGTCCCGACCAAGGTTCTAAAAAGTCGGGATAAAGTGTTAATCCACCGTCAATATATAAAGTTTGTCCGGTGATATAAGCTGCTTCGTCGGAACATAAGAAAGCTGTGACCGCAGCCATTTCTTCAGAAGTACCTGCTCTTCCCATTGGTATATGACTTTCTACATTGGCTTTTTTGTCTGGGTCGTCAGTCCAAGCATCGTTGATGGGGGTGATAGTTGCACCGGGGGCTATGGCATTTACTCGAATTCCTCTTCTCGCGTATTCTAAAGCTAGGGTACGAGTTAAATTTTGCATTCCACCTTTACTAACTGAATAGCTAATATATTGGGGTCTGGGTATGATTTGATGAACGCTGGAAACGTTGATAATACTTCCACTACTATTTTTTTTATCCAGAAACATTTTAATTGCTTCTCTAGCGCATAAATAAGAACCTTTTAAGTTCACGTCGATTACTTTTGCAAATTCTTCAAATGGAATTTCATGTGCTGCTCCGGGGATTTGAATTCCAGCATTATTGATTAAAATATCTAATCCACCGAATTCTTTTTTTACTTCAGCAAACATTTCGACAATATCTGATTCTTTTGATACATCCGCTTGTACCAGTATTTCTTTACCTCCGCAACCGCAACGTGCATCGGTACAAGCTTTGTAAATCAATTTCTCGGTATCTTCAGCATCTTCAGGGCTTTTTCGATAGTTAATTGCAACATTTGCACCTTCTTGAGCAAATCTAACCGCAATCGATTGACCTATTCCTGAGGTCGCACCCGTGACTAAAACGTTTTTCCCGCTTATCCCTTTCATGAAAATTATTAACTCAGTAATACAGTGTTTCTCGACGAGTGTATTACATTTGCACTGGGTTCCATTCCATCTATAGTTGTAATTCTGAGTGCAAAATAAATAAACCCAGTATCCTGAAGATAGCGGGTTTTTAATACAGCGTATTTACTCACTAGTAAATTTGATTTCAGTTATTAGGATTTAAAGTTGTAGGTTCAGGTGAAGGGGTTGGAGATAATGACTGATTTTCCACTGTTGTCTCGGTTGCTTCAGGGTTTAATAAATCTTGTATTGTTTTGACCAAAACCGACGTAGATTTTTGGTTCCTATCAATTTTGGTATCTAGTTTAGTAATTTGTTCTTGATTAGCTTTAATTTCTGTTTGTAGTTGAGGAATTACTGTTTGACTAAATTCTCTCATCTCAGTTCTAATTTTTTCGATTTCCTGTACTTTTTCTGGTGAAAAAGTTGCTAATTGTTTCTGTAGTTGCAGTTCATTATACCAACGAGAACCAAACCAACCAAAAACACCGCTGAGTAATAGAACTGTTATAAACCAAAATGATGAAAGCAAGCTCAAACGAAATCTTTGTCTACCAATAATTCTTTCATACTTTTTATTATTTTTTTCAGAAGCAGCTTTTAGTTCAGCTATTGTTTTGTGTAACTCGTCAATATGCTGTTGGGAATAATCTGGTATTTCACGAGTTTCTGTCACGGAAACTAATTCTCTGTTGGAATCAACTGGTGTTAAATTACTGTCTGGTTTATCACCACAGTTATCGGATGGAATATTATGCTCGCTCATTTATTACTCGCAAAATTCTATTTAGTAAGTACCGATTTTAGATACTTTGAATCTAGATTACACCTTATATATTTTGAGTTGATAGGTTATAGTAAAACACTTTGAATAATAATTATTTCTATTCATGATTTTAGAACTAAAGAAATAGTCCTTTTGACATTTAATAATATTTATGAAACCCCATTTCCTTCCCCTCTCCTTGAAAAGGCTACGGTGTACACAGAAGTCTTAGAATCCTACCTGGAAGCAGCTTTTGGAATCAGGTAAAAATCGCTCAAAACCTGTCATTGCGAGCGAAGCGAAGCAATCCCGGTATCTTGCGATTGCTTCGTCGTTCCTCCTCGCAATGACGATTTAAGTGGGTTAAAATCCCTGAAACGTATGTGGGGAGTACTTGTGTGTACACGGTAGCCTTAACAAGGAGAGGGGTGTCCGTAAGGACGGGGTGAGGTTCAAATAAAAACCACTAAATTAGAAGTTGTAACCAATACCAACAGTTGCATCAAATTCTGTATCACCTAAGAAAAGAACGTTTGCTGCTGCATTACCAGTGATTCTGGGAGTTAATTGAACATCCATACCAGCAGTCAACATCAAATCTGCATCACCATCGGAATCAATAGCAACTCCTCCACCAGCGTAGGGAGTCATTCTACCGTTCAATTCACCTAAATCTCTGTTTATCCGAGTGATATCAACGGTTGCAGGAATACGCACATCTAAGTCACCATTGCTGAAAACAGCGGAAGGTCTTACTGACAAACTTTTAGATGAATCCAAGTTTAAAAGCTTGACTTTACTGATAATTGCAGCATCGATAAAATCGGTTTCTCCTCCTAAAACTGTTCCTAAACCAACATAGTTATCACCAGGACGTTTTGATTCTCTAGAACCAAAAATCTGGGATACTTTTGTACCTTCGGTATAAGAAGCAGCAGTATTCACTTCTTGAGCAACAGCATTTGAAGATATACCGATTACAGCAGAGAAAGTTACGGTCAAAGAGATTAAGGAAGAGATAGCGAATTTCATATTTTTGCTCCGACTATTTATGTCTTTGGATAAAGTTTTACGATTTTTTGCAGGGAGATTCGACTGCATCAATAAATAGAATTGCTTTAATATCTATTACAAAGATGCAAATAATTTCAGATAATTAGTTGAGGGCTTTAATCGGCTATTCGGCTCAATACTATTCTTAGTTTGAGAGTGATTTAATGGTAATTTATAGCTATTAATTTCTAGCTAATAAACTAATACTTCAATGGCAAAACACAATTTCTTAGACAATATCCGGTCTAGATTACTACTCTCAAATATTGCTAACTTTATACTATCTGTGTCTCACTTTTATAACCGCCTCCTGCGGGGGAATTAATCTTGGAGATTGCTCTCTATATTTAAATAATATATTAATTGGAAAACCGTGTTATCTCCCATGTGCCAGATTTATCGGTGTCATCTTTTACTACAGCATTAACCTTTGTCTAAGTCTTTATTTTGTAACGAGCAAGACTTTAATACATTAGTAACCTCACCCTTCCTCTTTGATATTTTAGAAAGAATAGGGTGAGGTTAAATTTATCGCAATTTTTAGTTGAGTCCAACCCTCTCTTTGACAAGCTACGGGGAAGGGGATGAGGTTCATCTATATTCCATTAAGCATGAAAACCGCCACACATTCTATTCGGAGTAAAGATTAATGACTAATATACAAGGTATTGCCGCTATAAGCGGAGCTTTCTTGCAGAGTAAGCACAACTACGAACGATTCAAATTGTTTTCCCTATCACTTAATCTCACATTAATGGTAGGAGCTTCAACGAGTTCAAAAGTAGCGGAAGCAAACGTAACCTTTCCGCTTGTATTTTCAAATTCATCTAGAATCCGAGTAAATAGTTCGTCTTTTTTTATGCGACGCTTTTTATAGTTAACTGGATAACGTATTGTAAATTGCATCCAATTATCGTTGGCTACTAAGGTCACTATTGGTTCTATTCTGGCATCTTCAATTAGGTATTTATTCGTCATTTTATGCCATTGTTTTTTAGCAAGAGCAATATATTCCCCAGTTACTTCTAAAGCGACTTTCTCTAAAATTTCTCTTGCTAATCTATGTTCGCTACCATACTTGACAGGAACGGTAATTTCATCCCACAGAAAAGCAAAATCAGCCGAATAATTATATACAGGTTCCTTGAATACAAAACTATTAGCAATCCTGACAATGCGACCATTATATAAATCAGCTTTTACCCAGTCACCGCATTCCATCAAAGTAGTTCGTAAAATGCTGATATCAATTACATCGCCCATAATACCGCCTAATTGTACCCTATCTCCTGGCTTATAAAATTGACCCAAAGAAATAGCTACCCAACCAGCAAAACTACCGATAACTTCCTGTAATGCAAAAGCAATACCAGCACCAACTACACCAAAGATAACGGTGAATTGTCCTAAACGACCATTAAATACAAATAATGCGAACAGTAGCATTATTACGTATCCGGTAAAATTAATTGTTTTACGAGTGCGGTAACGAGTATCGGAATCTTGAATATAGCGCGGTAAAGATTGACTGATAAGCCGAAAAACTATCGCAATTATTACAAGTCCGATAGCAACTTCAATTAGTTTCGTAATAGTAGGGTCGGAAAGCAAACTTTGAATATTTGTAAGTGAATTGTTCACGATTATTTTGGATTTTAGATTTTAGATTTTGGATTTTGGATTCAAGATATGTTTAACTACTGGTTAACCATATAATTTTTGCTAAGTTCGTATCAGAATAATTAGTCCTTAATAGAAATAAATCGCTTACTACGAACTATGACATATAGGAAAGTTAAAATGTAATATAAAGTCCTTTCCGTAAAACTAAAGCATCCAAAAACATGTTTTTTAGAATATCTATATCAGATAATTTATGAAATTTTTCATTTGATAATGAATTAATTAACTCAAAATTTTCTCTTACTTTTTCTGGAGATTGAAAATAAGAACCTTGTTTACCTGGATTAAAATAGACTTCAGATGAACCAAATACTGTACCCAATAATGGAGATATTTCTAAATTAAGTTCTTGTAAAAGCAAGTCATCAAGCTGCATCCATTTATAGCTAAGTCCAATATTATCGTCGGGATTGTAGTATTTAGTAATCGCAATATCACCATATTCGCTTGTATCTTCTGTTTCTATTATTTCTTTCCAA
>CAKZYM010000983.1 GCA_937884685.1 uncultured Calothrix sp. | reverse complement strand
AACTCCTAACTCCTAACTCTTTAAATCCAAAATCCAAAATCTAAAATCCAAAATCTAGATATCCAACCCCTTAACTGTCAACTGCGGAGGATGTTCGATAGTAAATTGATAATAGATTTCTTGTTTCTCTTGTGCTTGAAGGGTTAAATTCCATTGCAATATTCCCATCTCACCGGATTGAATTTGGGGATTTGTCCGGTTGAGACGTACTTTTATTTGTTCGTTGCGACTAACTGGTAATTGTTCGATAAGTTCTAATTGCGCTTCGGTGTCGAGTAAGTTTATTATCTGTAATCGATATGCATAGGTGATTCTCCGAAGTTTACCAATAAACTTTTTATCGACTTCACGCTCAACTAAATCGCGTTTGATTTTTACACCTTCGTCAATCCCTAAGTTTAATTTAAATTCCTCACCCGGTACTGTATTCTCTAACTCGGAATTTCCAACAAAGATATTATCGCGGAATACATTGGCTTTTCCGGGTAACAAAGTTGCACCGCTAGGATTATTTTTAACTTTAGCTTGTAAATAAGCAAAGCTTACCAAGCGCGGCATTGCTATATAGTGAAAAGAACAAGGATAATCATCTTGGAAAATTGTAATTTTATGTGGTGCCCCATCGCTAGGTATATTCCCACTACTATCTAAATTAAAGTTAACTACATTTCCTTCTTGGAATACTTCTGCTGTAATTACATCTGCTTCAATTTTTGCGCTTTCTAATTCTTCTATTCTCCCTTCGATATTATCTCCATCAAATTCAAAATTACGAGATTTTCGAGAAAGCCGTTTTCTCATGATGGCTTGTGGTTCTATAACATCAAGAATGTCAATATACCAAGGTTGTGGTTTCGGTGGTAAGGTACCGCTACCAGGTTTAGCTGTGGAAAGCGTCAGATTTACATTTGTCCAGTTTTCATCTGTATTCTGAGTTATTTGACCCAAATATCCCAAATTCACGTTTTTGGTTTTGCTGTCAACTCGGATATCGTAAAGCGGTTTCCAATTAGCACGATTAACGACATAAGAAACTTCAAGCTCGAACTCTCCCGAACCCGTGCTTTCAATTCCCACTGTTAAATTAAAACTTTCTTGGGGTTGTGGTGATTCAATTTGTTTTAAAGAAGCATACAAAACTTCCAGTTGCTTATCTAATTCTCGCTGCTGATTTTTATAATCTTCTGTGGAAATAGCGTATTCTGTATATTGACTACCAAGAAAATTGAGTAAATCCAAAGTTTCGCTCAAACTAATGCTTTTACGAGCCAAACTAATCGAAAATTGCTCTTCAGTTTTCTCTCGTAAACCTTCGATAAACCGAGACTGCAAAGCCAAAGCATCCATTTGAGCTTGAAATTGACGCTTCTGTGCTTCTAACTGTTCTACTTGTTGATTTAACTGTGATACCCGCGCTACTACTGACTCGGTAGCGTAGATGCGCTCTACATTCACACCCAACAAGCGCACTCCCACATTTCCCTGACCGCTAACCCTGACAGAATCTGTCTCAATACTTACTGGCAATTGAGAGACTATCAACTCCCGCTCAATACCGTTTAATTCAACTACACCACGGCGCGTTATCAATGCTTTATTTGTATATACAGCAACTGCGATAACATCTGTTTCTACGATTTTACGCGGAGATGGTATTTCCTGGTAAACCACTGCCAGTTTTTCCTTTATTGCGAACGGCCATGCAGGTTAATTGTTAATCGATTAAAGCATGCCAGTCAATAAAATTTGTAATTTGTAATTCTTGATTTGTAAATCTAGGTTCTACTTTTGAAAGTGCGAGTATTGGTAGCGATAGTTTAATCAATACTGAATCTCTCAACTTTGATGGTGGTTTAGTTGTGGTGGATAATTCTTCGTTTACTTAATCCAGTTAAGTAACTCGGCACAAATAAACGGAGCTATATTACAAAATGTAAATCACCCTTAAATCCTTATTGCTACTCGCTACTTGCTACTTCTTAGTCTTAACTACGATTTTCAACACCGACCTACTTATCTAGCGCTATACCTTGCTAATAGAAATTAATTGTTATATATTCCTATACGTAACGCTCAATTTTTGACGGCTCGAAGCGGGAGCAAAATCCTAGGGGGTTCCGTCAAAAACGCCAGAACCTTGACAAGTTAATAGTTACAGCTTTTTTTGAATCAGAGTAATCAAGAATTCATTTCAATAAGAGCCGCTGAAATGAAGCTATTTTTTCGACCCGTCAAATGTCGGTTCAGGAAGCTTGCTCTGTAACGGTTTCAAGAATTAGAGTTTCTAAACCCTATTCCCCATTTTGGGGATTAAAACAAAAGCTTTATCAACCCAATCATGAATTTTTTCATGTTTCTATACCCTATTCCCCATTTTGTTGATTAAAACATATTCCCCTCCGCTCATTTTTATCACCGTTTATTAGTTTCTAAACCCTATTCCCCATTTTGGGGATTAAAACATATAAGCTTGAGTAGCTTTGTCCCTTCCTTAAGCTGTTTCTAAACCCTATTCCCCATTTTGGGGATTAAAACTCTTAGCAGCAATAATCATTCCCCATATTCCAGGTGTTTCTAAACCCTATTCCCCATTTTGGGGATTAAAACAACCACCCATACCACCATTACTAGACTTTTTCGGCTTCTAAACCCTATTCCCCATTTTGGGGATTAAAACCAACTAATTACAAACAAATACAAAATATAAATATAAGTTAATAAAACCTATAAAAAACCTTATTCCCTATTTTGGGTTTTTAAATTCTTATTTTTCGAAGTCTTTAAGTATTTCAATTGTGTTTCTAAACCCTATTCCCCATTTTGGGGATTAAAACCATTATCTGAGTAAAACCGGCAGACCACTTGATTGGATGTTTCTAAACCCTATTCCCCATTTTGGGGATTAAAACCTCCTGTCAAAGGCGTTAATCGAGACATATTTAGAGGTTTCTAAGCCCTATTCCCCATTTTGGGGATTAAAACCTTCTAATTCACAACATCTTGTGTAATAAATTATCCCATAACTCAGCGATGATGATATTTGCTGCAAAAAGTCTCATTTACCCATACACAGTAAGCTTTGTAGGCAAAACCAATTCAAATGCGATCGCAAAATTTTCTGCGGGTGATGATTGCAGCTAATATTACAATCAAACTAATGAATTATTCGTTAATTATTTAAAAATAAAAAAACTTGAAACCATTCCTGTACTCAATAAATTAGCTTTATTAATCGGTTTCAAGAGTAAATATTATTTTTTGTTTTCAATCTCCAACCCCCAATTCCCTATTCCGATTTCGCATAAACAACCGTTTCCGAAGCAAATTGCTTGGCAGCTTCTAGTAAATATTCAAAATAGGTATGTCCAACAATAGATAATTGTTTTCCATTAGGATAAACCATATACCAATTACGTTTGATGGGAAAATGCTCTACATCTAAAATAGTTAAATCTTCTGCATAAGGCATCAAAGTATGACTGGATAGAACCGATATTCCTAAGCCACCAGCAATAGCTTGTTTTATCGCTTCATTACTACCTAATTCTAGTTTGACTTTTACATCAACTTCCTCTTCATCAAACAATTTTTGTACCGCTCTTCTAGTTCCAGAACCAGGTTCGCGCATGATAAAAGGCTCGGACGCTAACCTCGATATCGGAATATTCTTTTCGGAAGCTAAAGGATGATTAACTGGTGCTAAAACAACTAAAGGATTTTCTAAAAATGCTTCACAATGTACGTCAAGATGTTCTGGAACTTGACTCATAATGTACAAATCATCTTGGTTATTACCCATTCGCTCCAGGATTCCTTCATGGTTTGTGACCTGCAAAGAAATCTCAATTCCTGGATAAAGTTGACAAAACGAACCTAATAAACGCGGAACAAAATATTTAGCTGTGGTAATTACAGATAATCGTAATTGTCCTTGCTTTAAACCTTTTAAATCCGCGACTTTCATCTCAAATTGAGCCAAAGTATCGAATATTTCTTTGCAGGTAGTAAACAATTCTCTCCCTGCTTCCGTAAGGTACAAGCGTTTACCAACCTGTTCAAATAAAGGGATTCCTACAGATTTTGTTAACTGCTTTATCTGCATGGAAATGGTGGGTTGTGTAAGAAACAACTCCTCAGCAGCGCGAGTAAAACTTCCGTGTCTAGCCGCTGCTTCAAACACTCTCAACTGGTGCAGCGTCGCCTGATTCAATGTAATTATCCTCTCAGAACTATTTATAGAAAAAATCTATGTAAAAACGTTTTTCCATAGATATATCTATAAGTATTACCTAATAATTAAGTTATGAACCGCTTTGACTCATGAGAAATTTACAAGGTTTTTCATAGATAAAAATCTATGGTTCTAATTCAAAAATGGGTATTTTCTTTATAGTACTTGCAGGCTATTATCGAGAGTAACGGCATCTTACTAACCGTATTTGGCTAAAAGGCATATTTAAAAATTTAAATAATCCAATGCCCAATGCCTAATCCCCAACTCCAAATTCTTACTCCAACTCATCCATTTCTAATCTCTCAACTTCCGGTACGATTGTAATTTCCTCAATTATTTTTTCAGGAAACTTGTTTAAATCTGGCAATTCCAACAATTCTGCTTCTCCAACTTGCTCTTTGATGTCGATTGGTAAATTTACTGGTTGACGCTCTTCTATCCAACAACTTGCTACCGGTAGGGTTTGTTCTAACTCATCTAGCGGACGAGGAATTACCATGACAGCGTTCAAATCTCCTATTCGCTCTGCTTCGTACATTCCGGATTCTACAGCAACTGCAACATTTGCTACAGAACCGCGAATAATCGCAGTACACAAACCCGAACCGATTTTTTCATAAGCTGCAAGCTGAACGTCTGCCGATTTGAGCATGGCATCAGCCGCTCCTACCATAGCTGGAAAGCCGATTGTTTCAACCAAACCAACTGCTTGATTACTCAATTTACTATAGCTGGCTCCCTCCGCAATATTACCTAATTTACTGATAATAGGTAATACAATATTTAAATTAGGATAAGGACGGGGTATTACTAAACTAGAAATGAACTGTCCGAATTTTTCCGCTGTTTCTTGACCAGCTTCCACAGCTAGACGTACATCAGCAATTCCACCTCGAATTACAGCCGTACAGTGTCCCCCACCAATTTTTTCATACCCAATTAAGTGTACCCCAGCAGATTTGAGCATCATATCCGCTGTTCCTACTATTGCAGGAAACGAGAGCGTAGATACTAATCCTAAAGCAGCCCCTTTATTATTATCTCGATATGATGATTGACTATACGAGTGCATTTAAAATTTCCCCAGAACTCCAACTAACTGCGAAAAGTGAAGGATAAAAATAAGTGTATGAATTTACGTCTTACATGTTAATCCTAGCTTCTATGAAAAATGAAAGATGGAGCAGGTCAAATATTATTAGGTACGTCCTTCTGTTTGAAAAACAGTTGGATTGCTTTAACTACAATTGACAGTAACTTAATATATTTTGACTAATATATTCGTACTAGATATGGACTTTGAATAGAAAGACGAGTTTAATACAAACCCTCTCATTGATTCATCCTTCTTCAGAGTCATCTTCGGGGAGAGGTTCATCCAAAGATTGTCGGTGGGGAAATAAAGTTACCAGCAAGCTTTTGATGCTACTTCTTCCATAAATATGATTACCCATACCATTTGAATTAGCTGCTTCCGGTTCTTGTGTTGATTCTTCCGTGGGTTTTTCTACCGAATTTTCTGATGAGGAAACAACTTCCTCTGCTGACTCTTTATTCAGAGAAAAATACGAAATTGGAGACGGACTAACGTAAGGACGAGGTGAGGGAGTGGCCGGAGGAGTAGTATAAATTGAAGGTTTGGTACCATTAGAGGCATTAAAAGTATTAGAAGTATTGGAAATAATTTCTTCTACTTCCACTGGTTCATCTGCTTCTTCAGTTTCCTCGGCTTGCTCTAATTCTTCTGTTACAGGTAACTTAGGTTGCTCAACTCTACCATTCATTTGCTTAGTAGAAGGTTCAGTAGAAGGTTCGTCAAAAGACCTACCATTATCTCCAATAATCGAACCGGCCGGAACAACCATTCCCGACTCAACAGAAGCACGAAAAATAGTTGTAGACGAACCAACGCAAGCATTAGTACCAACTTTACCTGCACCAACCATCAAGAAACCGGCTCCTAAATTAGCACCCGATTCTATCTCTAAAATTCCCGTATCGACCTGGAGAATAGACCCCATACCAATACAAACTCCAGAACCGATAATAATCTTACTATTAGGAGCCGCTTGCATTATCACACCTGGTGCAATAACTGCACTTGCATGAATAATCACCTCGCCACTGAAAAAAGTCTCAAAATTATTATACAGACGCAGTGGCGGAACGGACATTTTGTTGTTACCTCGTTAGTGGAGGAGAGAGAGGGGGAGATTGGGAGATGGGGAGATGGGGAGACAAGGGGAAAGTTAGGAGTTAGGAGTTAGG
>CAKZYM010000982.1 GCA_937884685.1 uncultured Calothrix sp. | reverse complement strand
ATCAACAAGGAAAGTATGCTTTTTCAGAACATTTACTACAACAAGCGCTACAAATCAATTGTAGAGTTCTGAGCGAACAGCATCCTCAGACAGCCGAAAGTTTCCACAACCTAGGACTAATTCATAAAAGTCAAAGACGTTACCACACCGCAGAAGTGTACTTTAAGCAAGCTCTTCAAATACGTTCCCAATTACTTGGAGAGGAACATCCCATGACAGCTAACAGTATTAATAGCTTAGCTGCATTGTACTGCTGTATGGGAAAATATCAGCAAGCCGAACCTCTTCTACAACAAGCGCTAGAAATCTGTCAACAAAACTTTGGAGAAATGCATCCCCACACTGCAACAACTCTAAATAATTTGGCACAAATGTATTTCTGTCAAGAGCTTAACATCAAAGCCCAACCTATTTTTCAAAAAGCCCTAGATATTTGTCAACAAGTTTTGGGAGAAGAACATCCTTACAGCAAAACTATAGAAAGCAATTTGAGACGATTGCTAGAGAGTAATTAAAGGGATGGGGAGATTGGGAGACAAGGAGACAGGGAGAGTAGAAAGTAATTTTAATCTAAAATCTAAAATCCAAAATCTAAAAGACGTAGCGGTGCTACGTCTCTACATTCAGATATGAGGGATTTTCGGAAGATAGCGTCCGTTACCTGTTTAATTATCGTTTTTTTGCTGTACCACGGCGCAATTCTCGGTTTTCTTGTTCTCGAAGACGACGGTCACGCCATTCCATCAAAGTCAAATAAATCACGCCACCTGTAACAGCTACGAGTAATACTAAGGCAGACAAAGCCAAAATGTTGAGAAATGAGCCTTCCACAATAATTTATAGTCCGTTACGACCCCAAACTACCATTGCAATTGACCAAGTAAAAACTACCATTAAAGTAACCCAGCCTAAAGTCAAAATCGCCATAATACTACTTTTAAACTTCCTGTATTAACAACTCCATAACTATCATACAATCATCAGTTACTAGTTTAAATAGGATTTGGGCATGAGGAATTGGGAGTGAAGACAGGGGATTGTAATGAAAGAAACCTATAAATCGAGTTTAATGACGGAACGATTGGAATCTCTGAAGGCTGCAATTATTAGTGGTTTGAGTTTTTCTCTGGTATTTACTGTAGCTTCTATTTTTAATCGCTTTTTACTCAAAAAGTATTTTCCAGAACTTGATAATGCAAGTATAATTGCGGCGAATTGGCATTGGTTTATTAGCTTTGGAATCGCTGGTTTTTCTGGTTTTCTGTTTGGTGTGACTTATCGCTATATTATTCGTGAAGATAAGAACCCACAGCTAAAATCGGGTAGCGTATTAGCTTTCGGATTGGTGCGAGGTTTAGCTCAGGTCGATATAGGTTTAAATTACTCATTTTCGGTTTTACCGTTAGTCATGATTATTTCTGAAAGTATTTTAGAATTTGCAATTGCAGCTTTTATTCTTGATAGCGCAATTAAATTTGCTTGGGTAAAACCTTTTATTGGGGAGTAACAAGTAACAAGTAGCAAGTAGCAAGTAGGGAGTAGTAAGTAACAAGTAGAGAGTAGTAAGTAACAAGTAGGGAATAGGAAGTAAAGAGTAGCAACTGATAACTGATAACTGATAACTGATAACTGATAACTGATAAATGTCCAGCTATTTTTTAATTATTGATTTAGAAGCAACCTGTTCTAATGATGTTAGTGTTCCTCGGGAGGAAATGGAAATCATTGAAATCGGTGCGGTGATGTTGAACCGTTCGACTTGGGAAATAGATTCGGAATATCAAAATTTTATTAAACCTATAAGACATGCAAATTTAACCAAATTTTGTACAGAATTAACTACAATTACTCAGCAAAATATTAATACAGCACCTACTTTTCCAGAAGTAATCGCGAATTTTAAACAATGGATTGATTCATATCCTAAAAATATTTTCTGTTCTTGGGGCAATTATGACAAAAACCAATTTATCCAGGATTGTGCATTTCATGATTTGGCTTACCCTTTTGGTTCGGAACATAGAAATATCAAAAAGGAATTTTCTTCATACCTTGGAATTAAGAAAAAATTTGGAATTACTCAAGCTTTGAAATATATAGGATTAAAGTTTGAGGGAATTCACCATCGCGGTATTGATGATGCTCGGAATATTGCCACTATTTACAAATATATGAATCAGAATAAAACTAAAAATTAAAATATAAACAGAAATAACTGCGTTTTCAGAACTTAGCAGAAACGGCATGATAATTATTAATATATTTTTGATAATCTCAAAAAACTCGTAGCTACAAGAAAATAAGTTTAAGCAATATTATTCAATAATTATCAATCACAAATGTATTGGTTCAATGGCAAATTAATCGAATCCGAAACTATCCAATTACCAATTAATGAACCCGGATTATTATTTGGAGCAACAATTTTTACAACTTTACGAGTTTATGAAAAATCCCTCGATACACGTCTAACTCACTGGGAAGCGCATCAGCAACGACTTATTTCTTCTGTAAAAAGCCTCAGTTTCCAACAACCATCATGGCAAAATATCCGTCGTGGTACAGAAATTCTCATAAATAATTATCCGATTATCAGGATAACTTTATTCCCCGATGGAAGAGAATGGATAACTGGTAGATTAATACCATTCTCGGATTTGACAGATAGACAAAAGTATGGAGTGAAAGTAACTCTTGCCAAACCAGAACAATACCGCAGTTTACCTTTTGATAAGACGGGAAATTACCTGTCTCCGTGGTTGGCAAAAAACAATGCTTTAAAACAAGATGCTCAAGAAGCGATTTTAACTGATGCTGCGGGAAATTGGTTAGAAACTACTACTGGTAATCTCTGGGGATGGTGCGATGAATGTTGGTTTACTCCACCTCTAAGTACGGGAATCTTACCAGGAATTATGAGAGAGAAAATTATTAATTGGTTGCAAAACCATCAATATCACGTTGAGGAACAACCCTTTACCAGCGAGTTAGTTCAAAGATTTAAAGCCCTAGCCTACACCAATTGTGTAGTGGAAATACTACCAATACACCAAGTCATTCACCCTATGGTAAAGCTACAATATGATCCCAGACACGATAGTTTTAAGAAATTACGAAAATATTTACTAGCATGATGTGTATGCATTCTGGTATACGTTAAGATAAGTTAACATAATTCTTAAAATTTTCATCTCTTTTAGAGACGCGACGCGACAAGACAAAAAACAGGAGGATTGACCTCGGTGAATAATAAAAGATGGAGAAATGCGGGGCTGTATGCGCTGCTTTTTATAGTTGTAATTGCTTTAGGAACGGCGTTTTTTGACAATAATCAAGCTCAAAATGTTGAATCATGGCGCTATAGTCAGTTTGTTCAAGAGGTTGAAGCAGGTAGAGTCGAAAGAGTCAGTTTAAGTTCGGATAGGTCTGCTGCTGTAGTCAAAACAAATTTTGACGATACTAAGAAGCGCGTGACTTTGGTAAACGACCCGGATTTAATTGAGACCCTTACCAAAAACGACGTTGATATCTCAGTATTACCTCAAACCGATGAAGGTTTTTGGTTCAAAGCGCTTAGTAGCTTATTTTTCCCCGTATTACTTTTAGTTGGTTTGTTCTTCTTGCTGCGACGCGCTCAGAGTGGTCCTGGTAGCCAAGCCATGAACTTTGGTAAGTCAAAAGCCAGAGTGCAAATGGAACCGCAAACCCAGGTAACATTTGGTGATGTTGCTGGTATCGACCAAGCTAAGTTGGAATTAAACGAAGTAGTAGATTTCCTCAAAAACGCAGACCGCTTTACTGCTGTTGGTGCGAAAATTCCCAAGGGTGTACTTTTAGTAGGACCTCCTGGAACGGGTAAAACTTTGTTAGCTCGTGCTGTAGCTGGTGAAGCTGGGGTTCCTTTCTTCTCCATCTCCGGTTCTGAATTCGTAGAAATGTTTGTAGGTGTCGGTGCTTCAAGGGTTCGCGATTTGTTCGAGCAAGCTAAAGCAAATGCTCCCTGTATCGTATTCATCGACGAAATTGACGCAGTAGGTCGTCAGCGTGGTGCTGGTTTAGGTGGTGGTAACGACGAACGGGAACAAACCCTTAACCAGTTACTGACCGAAATGGATGGTTTTGAAGGTAACACCGGAATTATTATTATCGCTGCTACCAACCGTCCTGACGTACTCGATGCAGCATTATTACGTCCCGGTCGTTTCGAGCGTCAAGTAGTAGTTGACCGTCCCGACTACGCTGGAAGAGTTTAGATTCTTAAGGTTCACGCTCGCGGTAAAACTTTAGGAAAAGACGTTGATTTAGATAGAATTGCTCGTCGTACTCCCGGTTTTACAGGTGCGGATTTATCTAACTTGCTTAACGAAGCCGCTATTCTAGCAGCACGACGCAATTTGACAGAGATTTCTATGGATGAAATCAACGATGCTATCGACCGTGTATTAGCTGGACCCGAGAAGAAAGACCGGGTAATGAGCGAAAAACGCAAAGAATTGGTAGCATACCACGAAGCCGGTCACGCTTTAGTTGGTGCTTTGATGCCAGATTACGACCCAGTACAGAAAATCAGCATTATTCCTCGCGGACGTGCGGGTGGTTTGACCTGGTTTACTCCTAGCGAAGACCGTATGGATAGCGGTTTATACAGTCGCGCTTATTTGGAAAACCAAATGGCTGTAGCTTTGGGTGGACGTATTGCTGAAGAATTAATCTACGGTGAAGAAGAAGTTACTACCGGTGCTTCTAATGACTTGCAGCAAGTAGCTAATGTTGCTCGTCAGATGGTGACTCGCTTCGGTATGAGCGATAACCTTGGGCCAGTTGCATTGGGTCGTCAGCAAGGTAACATGTTCCTCGGTCGCGACATCATGTCCGAACGCGATTTCTCTGAAGAAACCGCATCTACAATTGATTCAGAAGTCCGTGACTTAGTTGACGTTGCTTACAACCGTGCAAAGACAGTATTACAAGAAAACCGTCACATTCTTGATAAATTAGCAGATATGTTAGTTGACAAAGAAACTGTAGACGCTGAAGAATTACAAAGTTTGTTAGCAAGCAATGATGTGAAGACAGCAGCGTTTGCTTAATTCAGTCAACAGTTAACAGTTAACAGTCATCAGTGAATAGTTAATTGGAAACTGCGAATAAATACAAAAGGGGTAATTCTAGTATGTTCTAGATTACCTCTTTTTTTATTGATTGTATTTTTCTCGCAACATTTTTTATTTTTCTGTATCCAAGCATATTCGCAATGAAATAATTAAAATATCACCCCCAAGGGTACCAAATTTTATTAGGAATTCTAGCTGTATTTATAGAAGTTAAGTCATGTAATAAACAATTTACTAATTAGGTTGACTTAACTAATGACTAATACAATTGATTGTCCTACTTTTAAACCGACTTTAAGAATTGGCAATAGGGGTCAAGATGTAAAAGAGATGCAAAAGCGTTTGGAAAAAAGATTTGCATCTATTTATCCTTCTGCTTTTCAAATAGATGTTGATGGTATCTTTGGTTCGCAAACTGAAAGTGCTATTAAATATCTTCAATGCTTAGCTTTTTTAGAGACAACAGGAATTACAGATGCAGCAACTTGGAATTTTATCTGTGATGGTGTGAAAAGCTTACCTATTTTGCGACAAAATAGCACGGGGAATACGGTTAAGTTATTGCAGCAAACTTTGAAGGATTACAGCTTTTATCATGGTGCAATCAGCGGACATTTTGATGTTAATACAGAAGTAGCTGTCAAAGCTTTTCAAAATGATTATTCTTTAATTGCTGATGGTATAGTTGGTCAGAATGCTTGGGGTACATTAATCCATTTAAATACTCATATAGATTCCTGCTATTGTAGTTATTATAAAGGTTGCTGATTTTTCTAATTTTGAATCAATGCCAGACGTTGCTGAAAATAATATGAAACTATGATTTCACATTGTAGGAGACGTAACAGTGTTACGTCTCTACATAGGTTTCATGGTTTTCAAAAAACTTGTCTATATACCCAAAATATTCAAATCTTCTCAAACAAACCATTCCAATCAACAGTAGATGGTCTTTTCCCTTTATTCACAATTTCAAAAGCTTTATCATAGCAATTTGAATTATTCAAACATTCAACACAAGCATTTGCGACATCGATTCTACTCGTATCTCCCGTAAGTTTGTCCCCAGTTCCAATTACAACATCTAATTTACCGTCGGTTTTTGCTCTTAATAAGGTATTTAAATCATAGGAAGTATAAGGACCATCAATTAAGCGTCCCGGACGAATTATTGTATAAGGTAAACCAGAATTTTTAATTGTATTTTCTGCCTGTTGTTTTGCATCGAGAATGCCGAAGCTGTTTAAAATACTGTAGGGAAAATCGCTTTTACGTTCGACTCCACAGGAAGATATAAAAACAAATTGCTTTAAATTTTTTGGTGCTACTTCCACTAAATTACTTACACCTTGAGCATCAACTTTCATCGGACTATTTTTAGCTTTGGCTTTTGCTTCCTCGGGATTAAAAAATAGTCCGAAATAATCAAGAAAATTAGGATTGCTTTCAAAATCCCACCTGTCGGAAGGAAAAGCAGTAGTTCCACTACAGCAAATAATATAAGTTACATTTGTCATTGC
This sequence comes from uncultured Calothrix sp., assembly GCA_937884685.1. Classification (GTDB taxonomy): domain Bacteria; phylum Cyanobacteriota; class Cyanobacteriia; order Cyanobacteriales; family Nostocaceae; genus Rivularia. The sequence continues at coordinate 3,761 of CAKZYM010000982.1, read as the reverse complement.
TGCTGGTAGACTTTCAATATCGCGGATATCACCAACAGCTATTTCGACTTTACTATCAAACATATTTTCCGCTTTTGATGCATTCCGGGTCAAAACTCGAACTTTCAAATTTTTTTCGAGCAATTTTGCTACAGCTAATTGTCCAACTCCACCCGTAGCACCAGCAACTAATACTAAATCTTCTGAAATACCTGAAGTCATAATTATTAAGTTAACAATATTGACGGCTCATTACAGATACAATTTCTGCATTATAAAAATAATACGCTATGAAAGTAGGGTCTATGATGTTTTGATAAATTCTGTAGAGTAAATTACAAATTAAGTTTTGAGTATCACGTACTAAATCTAAGTTTTTTCGTCAAAGGAAATTTGATTGTTTTCTAAGTAATCAGTGGTACGTTACTACATTATCTGACAGGGTAATCTTGTTATCAAATTATCTGGTGTCTTAGCACACCCTACACAGAAAATTATCCACCAAACATGTATTTATTTACATAGATATTAAAACCAAAATCGAGATAATTCTCCGGTAAACGGAGAATTGGCTCGATTTTGTATACTGATATTTCGATTTAAATGCGTTCCCAAATTACTATGTTTTAATTCCATCCATAACTAACAAACACGCAACCCCGATGCATTAATTATTAAACTTTAGTTGATGATGGCTTGAGAAATAGCCATGCTACAAAAAATGTCGCTGCTGTGAATAATTGAGTTAAATCTAAAGCTGATAAATAACCATCTGACAATGTAGCAATACTTCTGTCAGTGATACCAAATAACCAGGACGATATACCAAATAGCCAAATCCCATTTTTGAGATTTCCAATAAATGCTTTTGCTTCTGGCGATTTTTGCTTATTCATAATATCCTATTTTGTTGGAAAAAATACCAAGCAGTTAAGTATGAATGCCCCCATACCTATCGATTCATGATTCTTGATACCGTGACTAGTGACTATATATTAATAAATATTTCTCTTAGTTGACAGATGGTCTTTGATACATTATAAAAATATCTTTGGTTAATTGTATGGCAGTAGTTGAATAGTTTTTGTGCTAATTTTGACTAAATAATTAACAAAAATTTAATTTTCTTAAAATAATTATCAAATGCTTAAGCGTAAGGAAGAAGCGATTGCTCATTTAAGGAGTTGCTGGGGAACAGAGAGTTAAGATTATTTTTGATGCTCTTGGAGGTTTCCCAAAAGACCGAACTTTATGTCCTGTCGGACACGCTTTGCTCTCTGCGATTTTTTGAATGAGTAATCTTGTAGCTTGATAGCAGCTATGCCAAAATCATCTTTGGAGGTAGAATTGACTGCGTAAGGTATCGATAATTATTGTAGAGATGGGATATGCCGCGTCTCTACATTAGAGTTGTGTTTCTATCCAAATTTTATTTGTAAATTATTGATAAAAAATGGCAATAGCAATCGATTTTGGCACTAGTAATACCGTTATTGCTCGTTGGAACCCGGTAACTCAGCAGCCAGAAACTTTAAATATACCGGAATTATCGATTCAACAAGGTTTAAATCCGCCGCTGATTCCTAGTTTGCTATATGTTGAGGATGCTTCAAATTCACAAGTTTTCGTTGGACAACAGGTAAGAAATCGCGGTGTTGATGTAAAAGGTGACTCGCGATTTTTTCGTAGTTTTAAACGCGGGATTGGTAGTGATATTCAAGGTTTTTTGCCGGAATTAGATGGACGCAATATTACTTTTGAACAAATTGGGGAATGGTATTTACAAAAAGTAATTAAAGAATTGTCCTCCGTTGAAGGTGGTTTAGATTCTTTGGTATTAACCGTTCCTGTAGATAGTTTTGAAGCTTATCGTCACTGGCTAGGAAAAGTTTGCGAACCGCTACCGGTGGAACAAGTAAGGATGCTGGATGAACCAACAGCAGCAGCTTTAGGTTATGGTTTAACAGAAGAAGATTTATTATTAGTAGTTGATTTTGGTGGTGGAACTTTAGATTTATCTTTAGTACGTTTGGATAAAGGTGTAAAGCAAGAAAGTAAACAACCTTTGGGTTTTCTACTTAAATTTGGCAATAAATCCTTAGCAGAAGATTCCAAACAAAAGGTAAAAACTGCTCGGGTACTTGCAAAAGCAGGTCAAAGTTTGGGTGGTACTGATATTGATAATTGGCTGACAGATTACTTTGCAAAAAACCAAGGTTTAGCAATAAGTCCTTTAACAACAAGACTTGCAGAAAAAGTAAAAATTCAGCTTTCTACCCAAAATCAAGCTAGCGAAGTTTATTTTAACGACGAGACATTTGAAAGTTACGAATTGGAATTAAACCGCGATTCATTTGAAAATATTTTGCAAGAGAATTCCTTTTTTGCAATGCTTGACGAGTCAATGGCACAATTATTGCAGCAAGCACGACGACAAGGAATAGAAGTTGCAGATATTAACGCAGTATTGTTAGTTGGTGGTACTTCTCAAATACCAGCGGTGCAGACATGGATACAAAATTACTTCGACTCCAATAAAATTCGTAGCGAACAAGCTTTTGAAGCCATTGCTCATGGAGCATTGCAATTAGCCCAAGGTGTTGAAGTCAAAGACTTTCTATACCATAGTTATGGGATTCGCTACTGGAATCGTCGTCAAAATCAACATAATTGGCATCCTATTATTAAAGAAGGACAGCCATACCCAATGAATAAGCCAGTAGAACTATATTTGGGTGCTTCCTTAGAAAATCAACCAAGCATAGAATTAATTATCGGAGAATTGGGAGCAGAAACCAGCGGAACCGAAGTTTATTTTGATGGGGATAGATTGATAACCCGTCGTGTGGAAACCAATGAAACTACGGTAAAACCTCTGAATGATAGCGATGGAGCCAGAAATATTGCATATTTAACACCACCAGGATTTCCCGGAAGCGATAGAGTCAAAATATTTTTAGAAGTTGATAGTGAAAGGTTTTTAAGAATTACTGTTGATGATTTATTGAGTGGTGAAACGCTTTTAGAAAATCAAATTGTGGCTCAGTTGAGTTAGGTTTGATTTGGGGATAGGGGATTGGGCATGGGGCATTGGATAATTAATCTACAATCATAATATGGAGATGTTGTAATGCAATGTCTTTAGATATTAAAAGTTGTTATAAAAGCCATGCAAAGGACAGAAACTACTATCGAACTTCGTTTGTGGACAGTTAAAGAATATCATCTGATGGCAGAAGCTGGTATTTTTGATGAAGACGAACGAGTTGAGCTTTTAGAAGGGAAAATTATTTATAAACATAAGAAAGGAACATTGCATCGTTCTGCTGTTGGGAGAATAAATTATTTATTTCAAAATGTTTTGGAGAATAGAGTTTGGATATCAATTCAAGACCCAATAAAATTAGATGATTATTCAGAACCAGAACCAGATATTGCAGTTGTAAAAATTGACCCTTTAGACTATGCAGACCACCATCCTACACCGGATGAAATTTATTTAGTTATCGAAGTTGCTGATACTACTTTCAAAAAAGATTGTGAAACGAAAGGAAAAGCGTATGCAGCAGCAGGTATTATAGATTATTGGGTTTTAGATGTGATTAATCGTCAGCTTCATGTATTTAGAGAACCTGATGAAAATGGTTATAAAAGTGAAGTGATTTTAAAAGAAGTTGATAGTGTTTCACCTTTGAATTTTTCTGATTTAAGTATTAGTATTTTGGAAATGCTGCCTCCAGTAATTGATAAAAAATAAATAATCAAAGTTTTACCCTAACTCT
>CAKZYM010000981.1 GCA_937884685.1 uncultured Calothrix sp. | reverse complement strand
TGAAAACTGAACAAGATAAACATTCTCAAACTCGTCAAAGTTTAACTACAGCATTAGGAGATGCTATCGATGGTTTTAAGAAGCAAAAGTCAGTGAACAGTGAACAGTGAGCAGTTAGGAGTTAGGAGTTAGGAGTTAGGAGTTAGGAATTAGGAATTAATAATTATCCTAATTTCCTATCCCAATTCCCCATCCCCAGTTACTAGTTATTACTCGACGTTTTTGGAGCTGTTAGCGTAGCGTGTCCGGAGGACATAGCGCAACTACGAACCAATTACCTATAACCCTTTGCTTGTAAGGAAAACAATGTCGCATATCTTCCGTTTGCTTTTAGTAATTCTTCGTGGGTTCCGGTTTCCAATAATTCACCTTGTTCGATGACTACGATTTTGTCAGCCATTCGCACTGTTGAAAAACGGTGAGATATCAAAAATACCATTTTATCTTTAGTTAAATTACGAAATCGGTCAAAAATTTCGTATTCTGCTTGAGAATCAATTGCTGAGGTTGGTTCATCTAATACGATAATATCGGCGTTTTTTCTCATAAAAGCCCGAGAAAGAGCGATTTTCTGCCATTGTCCGCCGGAAAGCTCTTGTCCTGATTTAAACCAACGTCCCAATTGAGTGGTAAAACCGTCTGGTAATCTTTCGATAAAAGGTTGGGCCATTCCTTTTTCGGCTGCGATTTCCCATGCTTTTTCATCTTCCAATTTTTCCACATCACCGACACCAATATTTTCACCAACGGTAAATTGATAACGAACAAAATTTTGAAAAATTACTCCAATTCTTCTTCGCAATAAATCCAAATCCCACTCTTCTAAATTCAACCCGTCTAATAAAATTCTTCCCGATTCTGGAGTATAAAGTCGGGTCAGCAATTTAATTAAAGTTGTCTTTCCCGAACCGTTTTCACCAACAATTGCTAATTTCTCACCGGGTTTGAGATGCAGAGAAATGTCTTTCAAAGCCGGTTTTGTGCTTCCAGGATAAGTAAAGTAAACGTTTTCAAACCGAATTCCATCTTGGGGATTTGTACCTTTAATTGCTCTACCGTATCTGATTGGAACTTGTTCTTCTAAAAATTCATAAAGATTGGAAAGGTAGAGGTTATCTTCATACATTCCACCAATCGAAGTCAAAGCACTTGAAAAAGTAGTTTGTCCCTGACGAAAAACAGTAAGATACATCGTCATGTCTCCCAGGGAAATTCTCCCCACAACTGTTTCTACTACAATCCATGCATAGGCAACGTAGAAAGTTGCAGTACTCAACAAACCTAATAAATAACTCCAAAAACCACGCTTGATTGTTAAGTCGCGGTCTTCACCATAAAGTTGATGAAATAAACTGCGATATCTTCCTAACAGCATTTCACCAAGCTGATAGAGTTTTACCTCCTTGGCAAAGTCTTCGCGAGCTACCAAAGTCTCCAAATAGCGCTGCTGACGAGTTTCCGGCGCTCGCCAGCGAAATAAACGAAAAGCTTGACCTGCAAAGCGAGTTTCGGCAACAAACGCAGGTATCGCAGCCAAAATGAGTATAGCTACAGCCCATGCAGAAAAGCTTATTAATAAAGCACCGTAGGTAAGCAGCGACAAACCATTTTGCACTAAGCCGAAAGTACGGTTAACTAAGGAAAGCGGACGACTTGAAGCTTCTCGTCGTGCATTCGTCATTTTGTCGTAAAATTCGGAATCCTCGAATTGACGCAATTCTAAGGTCAATGCTTTTTCGATAATCAACACATTGACTCTTTGTCCAAGCAACACTCTTAACAGTGACTGAGCGATACTAAGTCCGCGCTGACTACCTGCAAGTAAAGCAACAGCAACAGCTTCTAATCCTACATACATCAGAGGAAAAGAAGTATTGAGATCATCTTGTAAAGATAAATTTCGGGTTTCAACAACAGCATCAACAATTAATTTACCGATATAAGCAACAGCAGCAGGTAAAAGCCCCGCAACTAAAGTCAAAATTGCCAGAATAATGGTAAGAGTGTGGCTAGTAGTCCAAACTAGATTTACAGCTTTTCCGCTGTAGCGAAATACAGCGAAAGATTGACGTAGGTTGTTAAGTATTTTGCTAATCTTCATTATCCTGAATATAACGCGTTAGGAGTGGCGATTGCTCGGGAAAATGTATAGAGTATTAATATATTTATTCCACAGCATGAATCAAATGACTTTTGATTATTGCGTATATTAGGGCGCTACATAGGGATGCAAGGCGAAAAACACGGAAGTAAGAAAAATATTTTTACATAGATAGAATCATATGTTCAGTATTTTTACCTAAACAGTATTAATAAAGCAAAACAACAAATTAAAATCAAAATTTATGAACTTGCTAGAAGAAATGACATCAGCACCAATCGTAACTTGTACTAAAAACCTTAAAAATATTAAATGCAGTAGTCTTATAAACTGGACTTTGCTGGAAAATCTTCATGTTATATATGAATCGCGTTGTCCAGAAAAGAATATTTATCGCAAACAAGCAATGTGTTTTGATGATTTGCCATTACAAATAAAAATAATGATAGCTAAACAAGCAATCAAAAGTCCTAGGTTGAAGAATTTAGAATCAAAAGAACAATTCAAATTAGTACTTCTTGCCGTTAAGGAATCAGCTATTAGTTCATGTCTATAGTTACAGCATATTTCACCTTCATGAAGTACATTCTAACGGGCAGGGATGCCCCGTTCACGCGAAGCGTGCGGCTCACTTTGACGGAAAGAACATCTCCCCGTCAAGTTCTCTCCGTACCACAAGAGTTTTATGAAATTTTTCTGTACTTCATTTACCTGCAAGGTGCTGTATAAATGAGAATTGAAAAATTATCATTAAAGCAGAATAAGTTGAATAATTTTTAGTTTCTGTAAATAAACAACTAGTCAGTTTTAGTAAAATACGATAAAAAATTAGCGTAGGTGTTAATTAATAAGTGATTATACTTATTTTAGTGAAAAAATTTCATGAACCCAGTAGCGATTACTAAATAAGAAGAAATAGAGGATTTTCAGACAGAATTGATAAGTCACAATATTGTCACTTCCAAGATGGCAATATTATATTAATTAGTTCTCATCACATTATTTTGTTAGCTCTATGAACTTATCACTAGAATTGAAATCACTACCTGTTGTAACCTGCGCTAAAGACTTGACTAAATTCAAGTACGGAACTATGAGTAAATGGGTGCTGTATGATAATTTTACAGTTAACTATGAATGGTCTTGTCCTGATAAAAATAACTCTCGCAAACACGACATAGAATTTGAAAATTTGCCATTAGACATACGAATTATGCTCGCGAAAGAAGCCATTAAAGCTCCTTCCCTGAAAGATTTGGAGTCTGATAAAATGTTGTTATTAATTCATCTTGCTGTATTAAATAACTAATTTGCGAATAGCATATCAGCTTTGGAAACTATATTTAAGGTAAGAGAGTAGACAGTAAAAAATATCAAAAGCTCTGGGAATCATTTATATTCTGTAATTTAGCCCAGTTTCTTTCTACCCATTTACTTCAATTTATGCAAGCAAGCTTCGATTTACTCTTTGCTGTATATTTTAGATAGGGATTTTTTCGTACTCCACAAACTAATAGATAAAAGTCTATTTAATTTGTATACTATTAGCGACCAAGATGCATATCCCCCCGGGACAGGCTATGTCCTATCGGATACGCTCCGCTAATGCTAATGCACAACAATATTTTGATGCTTTTGCATTATACAAATTAGCTGTACATCAGTTTAATTTAATTGAATTTAATTTAATACCAGGGATTATTTTCTAAGATTTAATTTTTTATTGTAGAAATTATAAAATAGAAGCACAAGAAAGTTTATCAACAATAAAATCGATATTTAAGTTTGCATTGTTTATGATTTACAGAGCATTTGTTATTCAATGCATAATTATCAACGCATTAACAACAAAGGAATACTTAATATCCCTATAAGCATTACAGTAGTACTTAAAAACCAAATTAATAAACGGCTTGGTCGGTAATTAGCTCGTTCAATTTGTCGAAATACTCGATTATAACGCCAAGCTGCTAAAGCAATAACTATAATGCCAATAATAACTAAGCATAATCCTAAATTTTCAGAATTGAAGATAGAATAATTATTGACTGTTTGATGAGTAGTTTTTATTTGAATTTGACTTAAAAATAAACTAAATCTAGTAATAGCTAAACCAAAACCGATTAAAGAAATTGATGTCCGCAACCAAGCTAAAAAAGTTCGTTCGTTAGCAAGATGTTCTCTGAGGCGACTTTCTCTATTTTGATTCGCCATTATAAAGTATAAATTACTATTTGTTTTATAATTCTACATTTAATTGTGTGGTAAAAGTAAAATGGATTCTTGTACTTAGGAACTAAAAGTTTCAACAATCAACGAGAAACTTCATATAAAAGTACCTCATGGAAAAAGAATTGTTGAAGTAATCTAAGAATACGGAAATATATAAGTGTCGTCAGTTGAGCGAAGAAGAAAAAGGCAGATTAAAAGTCGAGAAAAAAGCATTCTCTCAAAGCTGTAGAGAAATTTTTTAACGAGTTAGCCCCGATTTGATTGAAAATTATTATGATTGGGCTACTGTGATTGAGCTAAAAACCGGAGATTATGCTATTGACCCGGATGCTGAAACTGCTTTTCAAAAAATTAGACAAAAGCACCCTGAAGCCAGAATTGTGGAAATGCGTTTAAATTAAGAACTAATTGATAATCCACACCCGACCGGTGAACAACTAATAACTGATAACTGATGCAATGTTTATTCGTCAAACTCTAAAATTACCAGATATCCAACTTTCTTACTTGGAATGGAACCAAGGAAAAGAACCTTTATTATTACTCCACGGTTTAGCTGACAATGCGCTTGTTTGGTCAAGTTTGGGCGATTATTTAGCAGAAAATTATCATATAATTGCCCCTGATATGCGCGGTCATGGTGAAAGTAGCAAACCGGAAAGTGACTATACATTTACTAGCACCATCAGAGATTTAGAAGCTTTAATGGATAATTTAGGATGGTCAAACGCTCATGTTATCGGACATTCTTGGAGTGGTAAATTAGCCTGCATTTGGGCAACTAAGAATCCGCAACGTTTGAAAAGTATGATGTTAGTAGACCCAATTTTTATCTGGAAAATGCCCGATTTTTTCAAGTTGAGTTTTCCAATTTTATACCGAGTTTTACCTTTTCTCAAAGGAATGGGACCTTTTGAAAGTTACGAGTCAGCAGAGGAACAAGCACGTCAGTTAAATCAATACAAAGATTGGACTCCTTTACAGCAAAAAGTCTTTCAAAACAGCATCGAACAAAGAGAGGATGGTACTTGGGTAAGTAAATTCACTATCGCAGCACGGGACGGTATTTTCGACGAAGTAATGCGAGAACCAGGTTTAATAGAAGCAGTTAATATTCCAAGTTTATTTATACAGCCAGAAAAAGGAGTTAATCGGCAAAATTGGCAATTAAAACCCTATAAAACCCATTTAAAAAATTTGGAAATATCTAAACTACCCGGAAATCATTGGTGTTTTATGACAGAACCCGAAGCCTTTAATCAAAAGGTAGGGGAATTTTTGAAGAGTTAGGAGTTAAGAGTTAGGAGTTAGGAGTTAGGAGTTAGAAATTTCTCTCCTTGTCTCCCCCTCTCCCCCTCTCCCCATCCC
>CAKZYM010000980.1 GCA_937884685.1 uncultured Calothrix sp. | reverse complement strand
GCAGCAAAATTGGGAGATAAAGATTTACAAGAGCGGACTGAAAAACTGATTGCAGAAGAAACCGCAAAACTAGACGAAAAATTAGCTCCCTACCGCGCTCGATTAAAAGGAAAGAAAGTTGTACTTTACACCGGTGGAGTGAAAAGCTGGTCGATTATTTCAGCAGCCAAAGATTTAGGAATGGAAGTTGTTGCTACCAGCACCAAAAAGAGTACCGAAGAAGACAAAGCCAAAATTAAGAACTTGCTTGGTCAAGACGGTATCATGATGCCGAAAGGTAATCCTCAAGAATTGATACGAGTCATCGGAGAAACCAAAGCAGATATGTTGATAGCTGGGGGTAGAAATCAATACACCGCTCTCAAAGCTAGAATTCCGTTTTTAGACATTAACCAAGAACGTCATCACGCTTACGCAGGATATGACGGAATGGTCAACATGGCCAGAGAACTAGACGAAGCCCTCTACAGTCCAGTTTGGCAGCAAATACGTCAACCTGCTCCTTGGGAACAGTTATCAGTGAACAGTGAGCAGTTAGGAGTTAGGAGTTAAGAGTTAAGAGTTAAGAGTTTAAATAATTAATTCTTCCCCCTCTTCCCTCACCTTGTCTTCCAATTACGAATTACGAATTACGAATTACGAATTAATTATCAATGGCTATAATAGCGACTCAAAATAAACCAGTTATAGTAAATCCTCTGAAACAAAGTCAGCCTTTGGGTGCGACTTTAGCTTTTTTGGGGTTGAAGGGTATGATACCACTGCTGCACGGTTCCCAAGGCTGTACGGCTTTCGCTAAAGTGATACTGGTACGACATTTCAGAGAGGTAATTCCTCTTTCTACTACTGCGATGACGGAAGTTTCTACTATTTTGGGTGGAGAAGATAACGTCGAGCAAGCAATTCTGACTCTGCTAGAAAAGGTCAATCCTGAAATTATTGGACTGTGTACCACAGGGCTGACGGAAACTAGAGGGGATGATATGGAGCAAATCCTCAGAGATTTTCGTAAAAATCATCCTCATTTAAATGATTTACCAATTTTATTAGTCTCTTCTCCAGATTTTAAGGGAGCGCTACAAGATGGGTATGCTGCTGCTGTGGAAAGCATGGTTACTCAGCTTCCGGAGAAGGGGGAAATCAAACCCAATCAAGTAAATATCTTGGTCAGTTCTGCTTTTACCCCTGGAGATTTGCAAGAAATCAAAGATATTGTCAGTGCTTTCGGGTTGGTTCCGATTCTGATTCCAGACCTTTCGGCTTCATTAGACGGTCATTTAGATGATTCTTGGAGTCCGATTACCGGTGGTGGGACAACTTTAGCTCAACTGCGTAAAGTCGGGAGTTCATCTTTTACTATCGCGATTGGTGAGAGTATGAGAGGTGCTGCGGAAATTTTAGATAAACGCTTTGCTATTCCCTACGAGTTATTTAGCGAGTTAACCGGATTAGATGCAGTAGACAACTTTTTACAAGCACTATCAGATGTTAGTGGTGTTAGCGTTCCCGAAAAATATCGTCGTCAACGTCGTCAATTACAGGACGCTATGCTCGACACTCACTTTTTCTTTGGTCGCAAGCGAGTATCCTTAGCTTTAGAACCTGATTTGCTATGGTCAACCGTTACTTTTCTGCAATCAATGGGAGCAGAAATTCATGCTGCTGTTACTACTACACGTTCTCCCTTACTAGAAAAGCTTCATCTTGAAAAAGTTATTATTGGTGACTTTGAAGATTTTGAAAATGTTGTAGAAGGTTCTGACTTATTAATTGGTAATTCTCACACCGCTACAATCAGCAAAAAGTTAAATATTCCTCTTTATCGCCAAGGTATTCCCATTTATGACCGTTTAGGTATAGGTCAATATACAAAAATTGGTTATCGGGGAACCATGCAAATTTTATTCGATATTGGCAACATCTTTTTAGAACAAGAGGAGAACAGTGCAAAACACGGTCATTGAGTTAGGAGTTAGGAGTTAGGAGTTAGGAGTTAGGAATTAAATATTGACTTGAATAATTATATTACTTCTTCTCCCATTTTATACTTCCTACTTACTACTTACTACTTGCTACTTACTACTTTATATAGAGGAGAACCTATTTGTAATGAAAATAGCTTTTACGACAAGCGATAAAGTTCATATTAATGCTCATTTTGGATGGGCAAGAGAGATTGAAGTATATGAAATATCTGACGAAGGATACAGCTTCTTAGAAACTCTTTCTTTCGGTGGTGATTTAAAGGAAGATGGTAACGAAGATAAATTAGTTCCTAAACTTAAAGCTTTAGAAGATTGTACCATCGTATATGTTTCGGCAATTGGAGGTAGCGCTGCTGCTCGGTTAATTAAAAAGGGTGTGACTCCAGTAAAAGCGCGTTCCGAAGCAGATGAAATTGAAGACGTTTTAACCAGGTTAGTGCAAACTCTTAAAGGTAGTCCCCCACCTTGGCTACGTAAAGCTTTACAAAAAAAAGACCGTAATTTTGAAGATGAATTAGAAGAGGATGCAACTGTATGAACAGCAGTAATAGTGTAAATGGTACTGCAACTAGCGATGCATTAAGTTCTGCTTTTATTAAAGCTTTAATCCAGCAAATTCGCGGTTTAGATACTTACGGAACTTATAAGAAATGGTCGGATGATTTAATTCTTAAACCATATGTTGTCAGCAAACAAAAGAAACGCGAAATTTCTGTTGAGGGTGATGTAGACCCAATGACAATATCGCGAATCAATGCTTTTTACCGCGCTATAGCAATTCGCATCGAACAGGAAACTGGTTTGCTATCGCAGGTAGTTGCTGATTTGAACCATGAAGGATTCGGATGGATATTAGTATTTTCCGGTCGTCTTCTGTTAGTTAAAAAGACAATGCGCGATGTCCATAGATTTGGTTTTGAATCTTTGGATAAATTAGCAGAAGAAGGAGACAGTTTAGTACAAAAAGCCGTTGAATTAGCGACAAACTTCCGCGAAGTCGGAGAACTGTAAATAAATTTAAGGTAAGAGGTAATAAGTAAGAGGTAAGAGGTAAGAGGTAAGAGGTAAGAGGTAAGAGGTAAGAGGTAA
>CAKZYM010000979.1 GCA_937884685.1 uncultured Calothrix sp. | reverse complement strand
AATCAATTTGCAGCACTATCTTGTTGTTAGGATTATGAGCAATTAGCGCTTCATACTCGTCAATTTCATCTACTATTGATTCCCGTAGTGAATCGTTACCATCTAACATTACTTGCCACCCCAAGGGGTCTTTTAATTGCTTTTCTTTATCCTCTCTTAATTTACGATTCGCTTTTTCAAACTTTTCTGCCCATACTTTAGAGTATCCCAACTGTTTATCGTCTTTAATCATGGTTCCCACAAAGGCTTTCTTAATAGCTATGATGCCTTTACTCACTCGTTGTAGATTGATAAAATTGTCGTAATTCTGACAAGCTGTTCGCTGTTTTTATCCGAACTAAAATTGCTCTTAATCGTTCGATATCATAAATTTGGGATATTTCTGGTAGTAAATTTAGCCCTTCACTACCAAATTTTACTTCTAAACTAACTTCGATTCCTTCTAGCAATGATTCTCTTCGGGCATTCCTTTCAAATGAAGTAACATATTTCATGCGAGTAAACTCTTCTAATTTCTCTACTTCAACTTCAAATTCTCGCTCTAATTCTAATGGTAATGTGAGCATCCAATCCAAAAATGCGAATAAATTAATAAATAAGCTGTGTGTAAACCTCTTATTATATGATGTATTGATAGTCTAAGAAGCCGCTTTCATATCATCATCTAAATGATTTTGTAACCTTATTTTTGCTAATTTTTGTTTAAAAAAGTCATCTAATTCAGCAATAAACTTACCATCAACAATCTCGACTCCCAAAGCATTCGCTACTGCTAAAAAATCCAGATAGGATGCATTTTGATAATCTTTATCCTCAAATAACTTGATTTGTTCGGTGGTAAAGTCACATAAATAGGCGAGTTCTTGTTGGGTAATTTTAAAAGCAATCCGTGCCTTAATTAATAAGTCGGATAATTCATCCATACAATCAATTTGCAGCACTATCTTGTTGTTAGGATTATGAGCAATTAGCGCTTCATATTCAGTTACTTGTTCTTGAAGGTCTTGACGTTGAGAAGTAACGCCATCATAATGAATCTGCCAAGTGTCTGGGTCATTATTCTTCTTTTCTTCATCTCGTTCTAGCATAGCAATTGCTCGCCCCATCCCATTAACCCAGGAGAGAGTAACATCATATTCCAAGTCATTTTTAATCATCCGGCTCCCACCTCAATAAATCGATAGCAACAATACCTTTTCTATTATGTCTTCTATCCCCTTGAAAAAAATCAAAAGATGTTTTTCCTTGGTCGTCTAAAGGTTGGTCAGAACGAAACAATTCACCTTTATATTTAGCTTTCTGTGCAGCTCGTTTGTTAGCAAAATTTAATAATGTTGGAGAATTCTTTTTTAGGTAGTCGATATCAACAGCATCCGGGTCCCAACAAGCATCAAAATCGTTCGGCTTTGTTTCGCTCGTTACAAAGCTACCGTTAATATAAAACGTTCGACATCCAGCAGCTTTTAAAGAAGCCATTGCATTTTCCATACCCAAAATCATTTGAGCGCGTTTTGTTGTATAACCAAATCTCTCTTAAAACTCTTCCCAATCATCACAAAAATGTATTCCTGGTGGTAGATTTCCGTTCTCATCAAATTCTGGAATCATTAATTATTAAAAGCACCCAAAACTTTATTTAAATCATACCATTAAAGCAGGTTTAAATATTAGAAAATAATTAAAATGCTTAATAGTTTATAATCAGATATTTGGCAATGATTATGTTTTAATTTCTAGCCTTGATTACATAGAATAGTGATTTGATGGTTTTTTTAGTTAAAATATTATAAAGAGTGCAATTTTAGCGTTAATCATGGAAAAATAATAATTTTAAAACTAATATGAATAATAATTGATTTATAATTAATCTTCGCTCCTTTGCTTCACATGAAATACCAATAAATATAATTAATAAACGGCTTTTTCATTTACCAGAAAACGTAGGGAGAAAGTATGACACAAGCTTTACCGCAACTAGTAACATTTGATGAATTCCTAGCGTGGTATCCAGAAAACAGAACAGTACGTTATGAACTACATGATGGGGAAATCGTAGAAATGCCAAAACCCACAGGTACGCATTCTAAATTAACTGGTTTCATTATTGATGAACTCAATTTCAAGATTAGAGAAATTGATAAGCGTGGAATTTGGTTTATTCCCAGAGAATGTATCGTTAAACCTCGCACCGGTAAATCTGGATATGAACCCGATATTATTGTTCTAAATGAAGAAACTATTGGCTTGGAAACCCGGTGGGAAAAAGAATCGGTAATCGAACATGCTAGCTCTGTAAAGTTAATTGTAGAAGTTGTCAGCACCAATTGGCGTGATGACTACCTCAAGAAACTTGCCGATTATGAGGAAATGGGCATTCCAGAATATTGGATTGTGGATTACAAGGGCTTGGGGGGTAAACTTTTCATTGGTAATCCCAAACAACCCACCATATCGGTGTACGTACTGGAAGACGACGAATATAAGCTTACCCAATTCCGTGGTGACGAAATCATTAACTCACCAACATTCCCAGATTTAAAGCTGAGTGTAAACCAGATTTTACGGTTTGGTGTTGGATAAAAACAAACGCGAGTCAGAAGCATTAGCTTTTACCTGGGCTTCCGTGTGCGTAGAATTTAATCTTATTCATAATTATTATTTTTCGCGACTATTTATTAGTCACGCTCACAACTGGAAAAAATCAGGCGGAGGGGTGGCGCTGCTTCTCCGTAATGCCGATTTCCCACGAGTAATAATTGTGGCAGCGCCACCCCCGCCGGATTTAGCGCAGCGGTTTCCAGTTGCCGCTCTTAGAGAAGAGTCTAACGTTCTAATCCCTTACTGTATGAACGTTTCGTTTGAGATTTATAGTTGTTGATTAGCCTTTGTAATTCTAAAAATCTCTCTACATCGGATTCGTTTAAATCAAATCCTTGTGGTGCTGTACTGTTATCCGTAGGAATGTCAGCAATCTTTTCCCCCATACGGCGTTTAAGCCTTAATATTCCTTCTTCCAATGTAATGCTGTAATGATTGCCTTTAATAGATTTGGGACGATTATTAATTTCCCAAAATTGTCGGATAGTAGGAGTAATTTTATTAACGTATTCTTGTTGAATAAGATTGATTTCCTGGGTAGCGTTTGGTTGCTTATCTTCACTCTTGTGTTGATTGGTTATGGCGGTAGTTTTTAGTTCGTTATGGCGAGACTGGTTATCTCCATAAAGTTGTTGATTATTTTCCTGGGTAGTTTTTATTTCGTTGTCTTCAAATTGTTGCTGATTGGTTGTAGCAAATAGCTCATTATCTTCAACTCCGGGTTGACTGTTTTCATCAAGTAACGTTGGTTTATCATCAGTCCTGGAGTGTGAAGAAACGCTCTTAACAGGAAGTTTGACTAATTGCCCATCGCGTGCGGTTCTCAATGCTGGTATATCGCGTTCTGAGTTGTAATCAACTCCTTTACGTTGAAGTAGTCCGGGAAAACTGTAAGCCTTACCCAGCTTCCAACCAGCCATCTTTACCCCATTCATAGAAAACGCGATCGCCTCTTTAAATTTCCCCCTCGTACTAAAGCTAGGGTGTACGGTGATGTCTTGCTGTTGGAGTCGAGCAATTAATTCGGTGAATGTAGGTTGGTCGGAAGTTGCTTCATCAATAGTGTCAGCTAGTAATTGTTTAACAGGTGGCTTACCGCTAAAATGGTGCTTCTGTTTCTTAGTTTGGGCGCTGCGTTCTCCAACAGTTGTTTTAATACCATGTTTCTGTTTAACTTTTTCTGCCACTCGTTCGTTACTACAGCGTGTTGGTTCCAAACCAAATTCTTGCTCTAATTGTCGCACTACCACTTCACTGCGGCGGTAGTCCCAAGAGTCGGGTACAACTGACCCATCCATGCGAATGCGGCTAGCGATTATATGAATATGTTCGTGGTTGGTGTCTTGGTGACGGGCAATTACGTACTGACTTTTGTGCAAACCATCACCCAGGAACTGCATTTCTTTTAACCAGCGTCTAGCAATTAGAGCGTATTTCTCATCATCTAAATGTTCGTGGTATTCCCCCTGGGGGTGAGATGCTTCGCGGTGAGGTAGGGACAAAATTATGTGACCGCAAGCGCGTTGGAAGTTTGGTCGCATTCTTCTGGCTGCACCAAATTCTCTAGCTAATTGACGGGGATTGTACCCACCCATATTGCTGTCAATAATAAAGGCTTCTTCTTTCTCCAATGCGTATTCCAGAGTGGAGCGGAAGCTGCGGTTTTTCATTTGGTTGGCAATCACTCGCTACTTCTCCTCTACTCTTCGCTCGTCCGAAGCAACCCCACATTCCAACAACTGCATTTGAGTTTCTCGAATGGAAGCATTTAACTTCGTAACCAAATTCTGTAATCTCTCAACATCAACATTCGCCCCCTTCCCGGATTTAACTGCTCGATTAACAGCCTTGGCGATTTGATTTAGATTTACCCCAATTGAATTTAATTCCTCATACAACTTCCAATTTAATTGTGGGGGTGGTGGTGGTTCTACAACTTGTCTTCTGAGTGCCGCACGACGAATAAATTCCGTCAAAGATACTCGCGCATTGTAAGCTTTTACCTTTAATTGTTCGTATTCATCGTGAGCAAATCGTACTGGATGTGTGATTTTACGAGCGACACCATCGCTCCTTTTGGTCTTGCTACTCATAACAGATAACCCATCTGTGCCATTGCCTCCGCAGGAGCCAGCCGTTGCCGTCGTCCCATAGGGGCGTTCTGCGCGTACAGCGTAGAAAGGCAACATGGCTGGCGTTAAACCCAGTTGCTGCATATGAATAAACTAGCGCAAAAATGCAAAAATGTGGACGATAATTACGATAAAATATTGTTATAAAAAATGGGTTAGTTGGATGAATGAGTAATTAAGAGAAAGGTGTAATTACTACACTTTTTATTTTGATATTAATATGTCTTTTTGTATAGGTAAAAGTGCCGAATGTCACAACCACAGCACAGTTGCTATACTGTTTTTTAAAATTAATTAAATACTTATGGCACAGCTATAATGGGATTTTTGAGTAATTACTGTGCTGTTACCTATAAGGAGAAACATAACTTCAAAAATATATCCATTTTTAGTAAAAATTAAGTTGCTTTTTGAATAATTTAGTTAGACGGTATGGGGGAAGAGTGATGCATATTTATTGGGGACTTAAACTTTATCGGAGACAAATATATACAGGTGAGAATTTAAGCCAAACAATAATTCCTTCAAATACCTTCGTTCGTTAATAAAAAATATCTACCGAGCCGCGTCCCGTCCTTCAAATACCTTCAATATTTCCTTCTTTCAAATCTCTATAAAAATAATTTATTTTATGTATCTCTCGACCCGTATTACTCTCGTAGCGCCGTCACAAATTACATACTTTCGGATTATTTACGCTTACCTACTTATCAAGAGCAATATTTTATGACAGCAACGTGCAATATTTTTCTATCAGTTGATGTTGGGGGTTCCCAAACCAAGATTATTTATCAATTTCCAGGTTGGGATAAACCGAGCTGTTTACTCATGTCTCCCAGTGTCGAACAAATTACCAAGTCCGATTTGAAGCGCTACTATGACCAGTCCGGGTGGCTTGGCGCTCCCTCGGACGAGCAACAAGCCTGGGTGGAGTGGAAAGGTAGCATCTTTGTAGTGGGGGATTTTACATCGGAGTTTGCCCCCCAGGATAGAATTTTTGAGCGTAAATATGAAAACGCTTTGTACAAGGTGCTGGCTGCAATTGGTGTCATCTTGTCAAAGCATGATGTTAAATCCAAACGCAGAAAAAATGCTTCCTCGCAATCAATCAAAGTAAATCTGTATATCGGGTTATTGCTTCCCTGGAACGAATACAATGACCGCAATCGGTTCCAAGAACAGCTAGAACTGATGCTCAGTAGCCTCAAGTTTCGCGGACATTCTTGGAACGTTAATTTATCTGCTTTTGAATGTCGTCCGGAAGGTGGGGGTTTAGCTGCAATCCGCATCAAACAAAAAGGTTTGGAATGGCTGCAAGAAAATAAAGTTGTAGTATTGATGTTTGGACACCGCAACGTGACTGCGATTTATTTTGATGGAGGTGCTATCAAACGGGGCGATAGTCCGCTGTTAGGTTTTTCTACTTTTTTAGATGATGTTTGTAAACGGGTTAGTGGCTTGGAACGAGATAAATTAGCAGCCTCCATCTTTGAAACCATTGATTACTCCAGATACCATATTTATGATGACGAATGTACCGTTCATCCCAAATGGAAAGAGAGTAAAGCGATTGCAGCGTTAGCAACAGCTAAAGATGAAACCTTAAGAGCATCAGAATTCTCCGATATAGTTAAAGCGATAGAACTGGCGATACCTAATTATTGGAATCAAATTAAAAAATGGTTGGATAAAAATATTTTTTCTATGCCTTCGGAAGTAATTATTGGTGGAGGGGCTGCGGTATTTTTAGAGCCGGAATTAGAAGAATATTTTAATTGCAGAGGTCATGTTAAAAATGGCTATAGTTCTACAAAAAGGAAAGATGGAGAAAGAACAGATACTTATTACGGTCGGAATTCTCTTCATCATGCGGATTTAGTTTGGGTTGAAGATATCCAAAAGCGGATTGAAAATATTTTTGAATTTCATTGGACAGTTAGGAGACATCAATCAATTCGTTTAATTGACTGTTTTGGAATGTTCGACCAGTTAAAAGATATTGTTAGAGAGGCAGGAAATGCCAAAAACTAAAAGAGTACGTAAAAGTTTGAGTTTGCGTCTCCAACCTTACGAAGGTACGCCCCTTGCAGAAGTGGCTGATTATCTCAATAGTTTAGATAAAGAAGAAGCAACTCGGAGAATAGGAGAAATTTTGGTAATGGCATTTCTGCCATACGCTAGTAAAGGAAATGCTGAGTGTAAGACGGATAAATTACGTTCTACTTTTTTGATAGCGCGAGATATGGCAGATAAACACTTTGGGATTATGGCGCTGGCTTTGGGATTGGATGC
>CAKZYM010000978.1 GCA_937884685.1 uncultured Calothrix sp. | reverse complement strand
TACAAGCATCATCGTCTAACATTCACTCTTATTTCTCTTGTTTCAAGTAGTAATTGAACCCGACGATGGTATGTGATGACAATGTTATATATACCCAGAAAAGCCTTGCTCAAAGATATGGAATAACTATCTCAGCTTTGCAACAATGGTATCCCTACGCCGGAATAGTAAAACCCAAGAAGAGAGGGGGATACTTTGACTTAGATGCTGTGCAAACTGCCGATTTTTTTTACGTAGCCACCAAGATAAGGCGACTAACCCGAGATGAATACTTAGAACGAGTAATTCCTTCTGGTGGTTTGGATGAATTTATGCGTCAAAACAACGGACTTAGCCTGTACGATTTTTTGACGAAACATATATCTGAAGACGAAAAACAAGACCCGATTGTTAAATCTGTGATTAAAAGGATTGAAAGAGATGAAGCACATCAACAAAGTAGCTCAAGCTTTGCAAACTACTCCTGAAATAGTAATTCAGGTATGTAAAAAACTAAGCTTAGTTGTAAATAAAGATAGTACTATTAAGCCAGAAGTAGAG
This sequence comes from uncultured Calothrix sp., assembly GCA_937884685.1. Classification (GTDB taxonomy): domain Bacteria; phylum Cyanobacteriota; class Cyanobacteriia; order Cyanobacteriales; family Nostocaceae; genus Rivularia. The sequence continues at coordinate 838 of CAKZYM010000978.1, read as the reverse complement.
CGACAATTAATTCAATTAAAAGAAGTTGCTTCTGCTAAAAATATGTCGCTAGAAGAAGCCGCTAATCATTTACTGGAAATGCGCCAAGAACGCTCCAGTTCTAATAACGAACATACATTTGATGAAAACCAATATATCCAACAAAGATTTGGCGTAAACCCAGAAGAATCTGAATCTAATAGCTTCGTTAAAGTGTTGCATTCGGACGTAGCTAGAGGAAAGCAACTTGCAACATTACGACATAAGGTTGTTCTGGAAACTTCTACCTTGATGTTGGAGGATATGTTATTTAACGGAGTCCAAGAACCCACCACGGAATTAGAAGAAGTACAAGACCGAGTTTATAAGCGCATTGACGATGATTTTTTCGGCAAAGTCAATTGGGGAGAGGAGCCGCATCCGTCGTTGGAGATGCAGCCCCAACCATTGAAATCAGTGCCGAAGACAAAATCATTGCCCGAGAAATCGTTACCTTGATGATACCAGTTTGTGCTTCTTACCTTGCCGAAGCTACAGAACAAATTAGGATTACTGCGATGCAAAGTGTGGGAATCGTATTCTTAGGTAGCTTTTCCGGGATGGTAGCGGGATTAGTTCTATCTCCCCCACCATCAATAAACATACCGAAGGTGATTATTGGTTCTTTATTTGGTGGTTTAGTTGGAATTTCCATTGCACTAACTTTGATTTTGAAGAAAACCAGGGAGTTTGCTATTCATGAGAGCAATTAAAGATTTTTTGATTAATATCGGTGGTGGAATTTTGACGGGGTGCGGTATTAGCGGATTTATCGGTCACGCGATGGGAGTAGGTGCCGCTCTTGCTATTAATCCTTTGC
>CAKZYM010000977.1 GCA_937884685.1 uncultured Calothrix sp. | reverse complement strand
TCTCATACATTCTGAAGTTGGGGTTGGGAAAACAACTTAGGCTGGGCATTATTTTAATACTCAGATATTTGATATTGTATTGAACCTTCCGATGCCAAAAGAACGCCAAAACATCTCTTCTGTAGAGAGTAGAGTTAAAGAATGGTTACAAATAGACTTTGATGAAGAGCCAGGAAGAGAATTTGGCGTTAGTCTCGAAAGACTTAGAAGAAAGCTTGAAGATAGAAGCAAGAAAATTGGGGTATTTATAGATAACCTCGAACCTGCATTGGAAAATGGCAGGTTTATTGAAAATCGTGGCAGCTACGTTGAACTTTTGAGAATGTTATCGCATCCAAATGTTCAATCAGTCACACTTATTACTAGTCGTGAGCGTATTCATGAAGAAGGAATATCTGTTTGGCCTTATCCTCTTAAGGAATTATCTAAACAAGCATGGAATGAATTCTTTATTCATTATGGTATAAATACTGGTGAATTTCCTTTAGATGAAAACTCTGCATTATCTTCAATGCACAAAGCCTATGGTGGTAATGCTGAAGCAATGTTCCTTTTTAATGGTGACATTAGACTTGAATGTCAAGGAAACTTAGAAGCATATTGGGAAGAAAACAAAGATGATTTATTAAGTCATCCAACTTTAGAAAACTTGATTAAAGGTCAATTTGAGAAATTGCAAAAAGATGAACCTTCAGATTATCAACTTTTGTGTAGATTAGGGTGTTATCAGTATCAAGATATTCCTTTAGTGTCAAAAGAAGGAATATTATGTTTGCTGTGGGATGTCCCGGAAGGAAGACGTAAACGAGTAATAAAATCTTTATGCAATCGCTCTTTAGTAAAGCGTTCATCAAATCAAGAATTTTATATACACCCAGTAATTAAAGCCGAAGCAATAAATAGATTAAAAGAAAGCCAAGACTGGGAAGCGACAAATCGAAAAATTGCAGAGTTTTGGACAGAAAGTGTTGAAACTATAGAAACTGTTGAAGATGCATTGAGAGCTTTTGAAGCTTACTATCATTATTTAGAAATTAAGGATTTTAATTCCTGTGGAATGGTTTGCATTAAATGTCGAATTAATAAGTGGGAGGCTGTGAATGAAGCATTAGGTGTTTCCTTTTGTAGATTAGGTTTATTGCAGCCAATGATTAATGCAATCGATAGAATTAAAAATAATCTTGAGCGTAAATATATTCTTAGTAGACTTTATAATATACTCGGCTACCTTTACTGGCAATCTGGTTCTCTTCAAACTGCTATTAGTTATCATGAATTATCTGAGATAATATCTAATAAATCTCTTAAACATGATGAAGAGATAGAGGGGATTTTAAAAAGTAATAATATGATAGGTTTAAAAGAGTTAAAAATAGTCTCATTTTTTAATCGAGGTTTCTGTAATTTAGACCTTTGGAATATTAAAGAAGCAATATTTTTTTTTACAGAGTGTAAGAAATATGCTTCGCAACTAGTTAATAACTTTCCCGAACGCTATTCATTAATCTCTTATTGTGGCTTGTCATTGGCATACTCCTATTTAAATAATTTTACACAGACAAATTACTTCATTAAGAAAGCAGAAGAAAAAATTGAAGTATCTCAAAGCACTTTATGGGGCACTGGATATCGTCTCTTCTTCTTAGGAATGGCATATAAAAATGTAGGAAATATTGATAAATCTTTTGAAATGTACAATCAAGCTATTTCTTTTACAGAGAATGTTTACTATAGCCAGCTTAAAGCTAAAATTTTTACAGGTTTAGCAGAACTTCATCGAGAAAAAAAAGAGTTTGATTTAGCATTTGAATATCATTCTAAATCCATAGAATTATTAGAAAAATTATGCGCTAAATGCAACCTAGCTGAAGCTTATTTTCAACAGGCTTTAAGCTATAAAGAAGTAGGTAATATGAAAATAAGTGAAGAAAATCGTGATATAGCTATTCAACTTTTTAGTCAAATCGAAGCTCCGAAGCAAGTTGAAAAAGTTAAACAAGCCATGTTGATAGAATCAGATTAGAAATGAAAATTCTCAAATTTACAATCAAATATCTTTAGCGGGTAAAAGTGAAATCTGAAATCAGGTTGGTGAATTTAAAACTATTGCGATACAACAATAGTTAGTAACTAACTTGATATTTGCTGCTTCTGCCAAGTTTTAAAAAGCTGAACAAGATTAATTAATTAAAGCAAGCTTGATGACATTAAGCGTTCACGTAGTGAGTCGTTAGACTAAACTCATCGAAAAGGCGATCGCTATTTCGCTAATGCTGTGAAAACAAGGTTTAGTAAACCAACCAGCCAATCAAAGCTAAATTTAGTTAACTGTATTAACTTATTTTTTTTGTACGACGTGATGATGTTGGGTTTCTCTCCGTTCCACCCAACCTACAAACCACAAACTACAAACTATTTACCAATTACTAGTTAAGAATTAATATCTCTCATCTCCCGTCTTCGTTTCCGTTGAGAAAGTTTGTAGGTTGGGTTAAAGCTGCAAGAATAAATTTATGATTGACTAAAAACAAACATACGCTTTTAATCCAACATTTAAGTTTGAAATTAATTTGCTAGAGATATAAGTTCAAATTATTAAATAAGCTATATTGAAAAATTAATAAACTGCTTAATTTATGGATATCACAGCGACCTTAAACGAAATAGCCGCTTTGAAAGTTGAAGATAGGATTCGTCTTGTACAAGCCATTTGGGATAGTATTGCAGCAGAGCAAGCATATCCCGAACTCACAGACGAACAAAAACAAGAACTTGATAATCGAATTGCTGAAAGTGATGCGGAATCCGATAATGTAATGACATGGCAAGAGGTTAGAAATTCTATCCGAAAAACATGAATTATGTATTGGTATTTCGTTCGCAAGTTCGTGATGAATTAGACGAAGCGTATAATTGGTATGAAAATCAGCAATCGGGACTTGGTGAAGATTTTCTGGATTGTATTGATGAGAAATTGAATGCTATTTGCAAAATCCGGAATCGTATCCTGTTGTTTACCGTGATGTGAGACGAGCAGTTGTAAAACGTTTGACCTATGCGATATATTACCGAATCATATCAAGTCGAATAGTTGTCACGGCAGTTTTTCACAGTAGTAAAAATCCCAAAGGGTGGCAGAAGCGAGATTGATAGAAGCTTTTAAACTATACAATCGTAATCACCAAACATCATCATCAATCCCCAATATCTTTCATCTCCCGTCTTCTTTTACGTTGAGAAAGGAACTTTAAAATCCGACGAACAAAGAAAATCATTAGGAATACAACTAGAAATGTTGCCAAAATTGGTAGAGTGATTGCCAAAATCGACATCACAATCGAAGAAATCATTTCCATTATTGAAACAACCGGTCCTCCCATTCCAGCAGTAGCACCGGAAGCAACTAACCTTGTTAAAGATGTTGCTACTTCCACCGTTTCAGCAGCACCTCCCCCAGCCAAAATTGATAAAGTCCACATTAGAGTTGGGTCAACTTCTCCAGCCATTGATAAACTGGATGCTGTGATAAA
>CAKZYM010000976.1 GCA_937884685.1 uncultured Calothrix sp. | reverse complement strand
TGATATTGAATTTTTACCTAAGTCAGAAGCAGTATCATCTAGAAAAGGGTGGAAGATTGAAAGGAAGTTTTATAATCAGTTTTTGTCTTTGTAGAAATATTAATTCTGGTTATATGGAATGATAAAAAACCGCAGAGAACGCGAAGAGCGCAGAGCAAGAGTAAGAGAGAAAGAGTTTAAACAATTCCGGTTGTACGGAATCACAAAAATGCAAATAATCTCGATATAAATAGAAACGATACAAAAAAACTAATATTATTTAACTTTTACTACGTCTCTTATTTAACCATCCCGTCAATAAAGCCAAACCAAACATTCCCAACATCGCAACCACAAGCATCCATCTTCCTTGATTGAATACACCATCACCTAAAGCCACAATCGGAGGAGTGGAAACTCCTATACCCAAGATTAAAGCTGGAATAAATTTACTCCAAGGCATTTCCGTAAGTCCGACAGCATAACAAACAAAATCAAATAATCCAGTCATCAAAAAGCCAGCAACTAAAAAGATATTATTTTCAAGATGCTTCGATGCAAGATTATCAACTTTATCTATAAATCTTTCTCCGACAAACTTTTGGACAATTTTACGACCAAAACGTTTAGCGATATAAAAATTTAAACAGCAAGCTACAAAATCGGCGATAAAAATTACAAAGATTCCTTTCCAAAAGCCGAATAAAGTACCCGATAGAACAGAATAAGCCGTACTGGGAATAGCTGGAATCACAACACTTACCATTCGCAGCAACATGAAAGCAATCGGTGCCCAAATTCCTAATTTACCAACATTGGCTCGAATTTGCTCAATACCAACTTGATTTACAAAGTTTATGGCTGCTACTAGAGCAATACCAACAAAAACAAATCCCAGAATATTCACCCATTTTTTGCTTCTTGGTAAGAATTTGGGTTTGTTTTGAACGGTTTCGGATGGATAATAAAGTTCGTCTTTGAGAATCCAGCCAGTTTCTTGTTGAAGATAAGCATGAGTACTTATTCCCTGTTCCTTAGCTGAAGCTGCAACGGCTTTATAATCAAGTCCTAATAAGTCGCAAAGTTCACGTTGACTGACTCCCGAACCGTTACTGGATGGATTCGACATAGAATTTGTATTTACATTACTACTGTAAAAGTTAACAATTCCTATCTCGTTGGAACATTAGTCTTTAGTCAGAATTTTTAACGCGATTTTTAAATCAAAGTTTTGAAATAAATCAAATATACTTCTAAAACGGTTTCATCTTTCTTTAAATTCTTCTATTCCGGTAACGGTATATCCTTGAGTTGCAAACAAATCACGTATTCTTAATTAATCTGTATTTGGAGAATCCGACCGCGATTTTTAAATAAAGCTTTCAAGATAAACGAAATATACTTACACCAAAACGGTTTCATCTGTTGGGGAATTTGAGGACTTGCTCGTATTTATCTGAGATAATTGCTAATTTCCGATTATTTTCCCTTCAATCTAAAGAACTGCATAATTATTTCCGACTCACCTCTATATAACAACAGCAGACGAAATTCTTATATGAAGTTGTTATTATGAGCGTTTTAGATTTTCCCCGATTACATTTTGCAGGTAAAGCCAGAATTCATGCTCCGACGGGATATAAAAACGGTTTAATCGACCTTTCTGACAATACTTGTTATATGAATGGTGTTCCTTACAAAGAAAATCATTCAGCAGCTGAATATCACGAATATCTTTATAATCAAGGGCCATTATTTAATAGTGAAGGGAAATTAGATGAAAATGGACCGTTTAGCATGGCTCAAGGTTGGAATTTTGGCGGAAACGGTCATTTTTCAATCGATGCGAATATTATTAGTACTCAGCGAGAGTCTGGAAAAGTTGATTTAGATGACCCGGTTATTGGTAGAAGTGTAGATTTTTGGGGTCATTATAACGAGTACGTTAAAACAAGTTTTAATCGAGCCAGGATATTTGAAAACGACCCCGCTTCTAATTGGACAAATACAATTATGTTGGGTCAGTTAGCTTTTGGTCGGTTGGGTGATTCAAATCAAGTCCCTTATATGTTAACTGCTCCTATAAACGGTTATCAGCTAGCTCGCTGGCAAGATTTTGATTATATTCGCGATTTACCAGAGCATATTTTGAATCATGAATTTGGAAAAGCTGCTGTTTATCAATTTGTAGTTTCCAAGGGTGAGGAAGATTTTCTGTGGAGTGATGAAGTAAATGTTTCTCCCACGGTTTCTTTATTAAGGGAAGCAATGCAGCGAGAGGATGTTTTGGGTTTGGTGGTGCAGTTTAGTATCAGCAATATGTCTTCTCCTCAGCAGCCAGATTGTCCTAGTTTTTGGGAATTGCACGGAACTATCGGTTTATGGTGTAAGGATGAATTGAAAAGTTATCCGGGTGGAAGGTTATTAATTCCCGAATCGGAACAGAAAGCAATGGGGAATCTTACTCTTAATTTAAATTCCCAGGGAATTAGTTTAAATATGATTACAGCAATTCCTTGTATGGGAAGGTCGGAAAAAGCAGAAGCTGGATTACACAAGATTTTTTCAAAGTTGGATTTAGGTGATTTAGAAATTCGTACCGTTGATAGCAATCGTTTGATTGGAGTAATTTCTCAGAACTTGTATGACAAGGAAGCACATCACTTAACCAGTGGTTTGGTTGATATTCCTTATTTGGATTGTGAAAATTGGTCGGATTTACGAAAAGACGTTGAAAATCAAGGTTTGTGTATTATCGGAACGGTTGATGGTGAAAGAAGAGTTTTAGTTAAGGAGAAGGAAATTAATCTTCAGGTTGACGATGCTTGTTTATTTGTTGAATTTCCCAATTTTAGTAAAGGGGAAGATAATGCTGTTGAAGTTGAAATCCGTTCCTTTGTTAGAGGTGTTCCGCAATCGGTAGAGTCAGTCTACGTAAATCAATTTTATAATCCCAGAGCTTTTCCTCAATTACGCTATCAATTTGAACAAGATTCTAAAAATCAAAATCAAAATTTTCACTATCCCCGAAATTCAGAATTGCAAATCGTTGGATTAAAACCGGGAAGAATTTTAGATAAAGATAAAGAAGAATTTAATTCAAGCTGTGAAATATCTACTAATAATCAAGGACGGGGATGGATAACTATAAGAGGAGC
>CAKZYM010000975.1 GCA_937884685.1 uncultured Calothrix sp. | reverse complement strand
TGATGGTCCTTCGTATGCTTCTGCTTCTAAAAATGCTTTTAGGGTATGTTCGTCTCTGGCTCCTAATGCTACGCTCGCTACGTAGATATTTCCGTAGGTCATCGCTATCAACCCTAAGTCTTTTTTGGCTGCAGGTTTACCGCTAGCGGCAAATTTGGCGACTGCTGCTTTTGGTGTGGATTTTGATGACTGTCCGCCGGTGTTGGAATATACTTCGGTATCCATTACCAAAACGTTGACGTTACGACCGCTCGCTAGTACGTGGTCGAGTCCTCCGAAGTCAATGTCATAAGCCCAACCGTCACCTCCAACTATCCAGACGCTTTTTTTGACGAGGTAATCAGCTAAGGATTTTAGATTTTGGATTTTGGATTTTGCGGAAAGTTTGGGGTGTAGATTCTCTTCCCCCAAAACTTTCCAAGACGGATTGGTAGAATTTTTTTGTAAGTGTTGTTTTAGTAATTCAACTCTTTCTCTCTGTTCCCAAATATCGGCTTCTGTGTTTTGGGGTGCGTTTAAAATGAATCCTGCTAGACCTGGGGGAAGTAATCCTTGATATTCTTCTGTGTAAGCTATTTCCTGTAATAATTCTGCTGCATATTCGGCTTTTTTATCTACTGATAACCGGAATCCAAAGCCGAATTCAGCGTTGTCTTCAAATAAACTGTTTGACCAAGCTGGACCTCTTCCTGATGCGTTTTTTGTCCAGGGTGTTGTGGGGAGGTTTCCACCGAAGATTGATGAGCATCCTGTAGCGTTGGCTACTAAAGCACGGTCTCCGAATAATTGACTCAGTAGTTTTAAATATGGTGTTTCGCCACATCCAGCACAAGCACCAGAAAATTCAAATAGTGGTTCTTGCAGTTGTTGTTGACGAATTTGATTTAATTTCAGTTTATTTCTATCTGGTAGCGGTAATTTAAGAAAATAATTCCAGTTTTCTGTTTCTTGCTCGCGTAAAGGCAATTGTGATTCCATATTAATTGCTTTACGGTCTGGATTACTCTTATCTTTTGCGGGACAGATATCTACACAAATATTACAGCCTGTACAGTCGGAAGGTGCTACTTGAATGGTAAATTTTTCTGCTGCAAAAGCTTTGTCTTTAGTGTCGGTGGATTTGAAGGTCGGGGGAGAGTTAATTAATTCACCAGGATGGTAAACTTTGGCTCTGATAGCAGCGTGGGGACATACCATGACGCATTTACCACACTGGACGCAGATATCTGGTTCCCAAACGGGGATTTCTTGAGCGACGTTGCGTTTTTCTAATTTAGAGGTTCCGGTGGGGAAAGTTCCGTCGGGGGGTAGTAGACTTACGGGTAGTTCGTTCCCTCTTCCAGCCATCATTTTTTCTAGGGGGGAATCTGGAAGAGGTTGCAGTGCTACATCTCTACAGCCAATTTCGGATTTATCAATTTTGACTTTGTGTAAATTATCTAGGGTATTATCTACTGCTTGTAGATTCATTGCGACGATTTTATCGCCTTTTTTACCGTATGTTTTTTTAATAGAATATTTGATTTTTTCTATGGCTTCATTTTGCGGTAAGACACCAGCTAGAGCAAAGAAACAAGTTTGCATTATCGTATTAATTCTTCCACCCATTCCGCTGTTGCGAGCAACTTTATTGGCATTAATTATATAAAGCTTCAGTTGCTTATCTATAATTTGCTGTTGGACTTTTGCGGGAATATATTGCCATACAGTATCTTTTTCGTAGGGACTATTTAATAGAATTATCGCACCAGAAACCGCATTTTCAAGTACATCAACTCTTTCCAAAAACGTCCATTGATGACAACCGATAAAATTTGCTTTGTCGATTAAATATGTAGAGCGAATTAACTGAGAACCAAACCGCAAATGGGAAACTGTCATCGAACCAGATTTCTTGGAATCATAGACAAAATAGCCTTGAGCGTAATTGTCTGTTTCTTCACCAATTATTTTGATAGTATTTTTATTTGCTCCGACAGTACCATCGGAACCCAAACCATAAAACATTGCTCTAACAACATTTTCAGGTTCCGTTGAAAAACTTGAATCGTAATCTAAAGAGGTTTTTGTTAAGTCGTCGTTAATACCGATAGTAAAATTATTTTGCGGTTTTTCCTGAGCTAAATTATCGTAAATAGCCAGCACCATTGCTGGGGTAAATTCTTTAGAAGATAGTCCATAACGACCACCAACAATTTTGGGAGCGGAGGAAGCGGAGGGAGCGGAGGAAGCAGAAGAAGAAAACGCTTGATAAATAGCCGTTACAACATCCAAATATAAAGGTTCTCCAGCGCTTCCGGGTTCCTTGGTACGGTCGAGAACCGCGATTGATTTGACCGTATCGGGTAAGGATTTAATCAGCTGATGTGCGTCGAAGGGACGGAATAATCGAACTTTGACAACACCTAACTTTTCACCATGAGGATTAAGATAATCAATAGTTTCATGTACCGTCTCGCAACCGGAACCCATCAAAATGATTACCCGTTCCGCATCGGTCGCGCCATAATATTCATAAATTTGATAATATCTACCGGTCTGTTTCCCAAATTCGTCCATTACCCGTTGGACGATTCCCGGACAAGCACCATAATAAGGGTTAATTCGCTCGCGACCTTGGAAATAAACGTCGGGATTTTGTGCAGTACCGCGTAAAACCGGGCTATCGGGAGTAAGAGCGCGGTTTCGGTGAGCAAATATTAATTCATCATCAATTAAAGCCTCTAAATCTTCTGATTGTAAAAGTTCTACCTTTTGAATTTCATGGGAAGTGCGAAAACCGTCGAAAAAGTGAAGAAACGGAACCCTAGCTTTAAGAGTAGCAGCTTGAGCAATCAGAGCAAAATCGTGCGCTTCCTGGACAGAAGCAGAACACAACATCGCGAAACCCGTACCCCGAGCAGCCATTACGTCACTTTGGTCACCAAAAATTGATAGAGCATGAGTAGCTAAAGAACGAGCAGCAACATGGATAACGCTGCTGGTGAGTTCTCCCGCAATTTTGTACAAATTGGGAATCATCAACAGCAAACCCTGAGATGCAGTGAAAGTAGTAGTCAAGGAACCCGTTTGTAAAGCACCATGTACCGCAGCAGCAGCACCACCTTCGCTCTGCATCTCAACCACACTGGGAACAGTACCCCATAAATTGCGATTACCTTTCGCTGACCAAGCATCAGCCCATTCACCCATCGAGGAAGAAGGAGTAATAGGATAAATCGCAATAACTTCATTCAAAGGATAAGCAACCCGAGCAACTGCTTCATTTCCATCAATTGTGGCGAACTTGTTCATCACTTTTCTATTAATTAGGGAATAGGGGATTGGGGATTACACTACTTATTAGGTCAAAGGTCAAAGGTTAAAGGTTACAAGTCAAAGGTTTAATAATCATAAGTAGATTAAGTTATCAGAGTAATTCTAGGTGTGTAATTAAAAGCAGCGATTAAAGCTTTCCCGGATAAATATTATTCATATCACCTCTTACCCATTACCAACTACCAACTACCAATTACCCATTTCAACCCTGATATACCAATATCTCATTATCAGCTTGGAATTTTTTTATCTTTATTATGCTGTGTACTCAAGATAGAAAAGATTGATATCCAAGGCTTTTTATTATTTATCAAAAAAAATAGGGGTATAGGTTCGGGTAATTTTATCAAATAGTTAAGACTTGAATTTGATACTTGATATCTTTCACTTTTCCTGGTAAAAATACTTTAAAAATTATTTTGGCTATCAAGGGTTATTGTGTTTACAAAACTTTTTGAATTGTTTGAAGATTCTATATATTTTAATTTAGCGTCAGCAAATATATCAGAGACGACGAATCAATTTGTTAGGAACATCACTACAAATCTAGGTTCATCAATCGTCAAGATAATTGGTGCTTTAGCTGTTCTCTTACTGGGTTTACTTTTTGCAGCAATTGTCGCATCGACTACCAAGAGTCTTTTAAAAAAAGTTAGATTAGATGACCGTATTGCTGGTAAATTCAGAAGTAATCCTAATAAATTAGAAAGATTTAAATTAGAAAAGTGGATACCGATAGGACTTTTCTCGATTATTTTTGGGGTCAGTTTAATAGCTTTTTTGGAAACACTCCAGTTAAGGCAGTTTACTAGACCGATAAATATTATACTCAAAAATAATAATAGCTATCTACCTAACGAATTGAGTGCAGCTATTTT
>CAKZYM010000974.1 GCA_937884685.1 uncultured Calothrix sp. | reverse complement strand
ACCTCCGGTAATTTAGTATTTTTAGCAGCAATAGCTCCCGGTTTAGACAGGGATACTTTAGCCAAAACCCTTAAAAATCAAGGTTGGAATATCGTATCCAATCAAGAATCTCCCGTTAGTATCCAAGATAATCAAGCATTGATTTTCCAACAACAAAGCGGATACATGATTTTAACCCAATCTGCTTATAACGATTGCTTGCATCTAGGAGATATTGCGATCGCAATGGCAGGGACAGCAACGGAACAATTTGTAGGCTTGGGTAAACCAGCATTTATCATACCAGGGAACGGACCACAATTTACCCCATCATTCGCCGAAGCACAAACCCGTCTTTTAGGTTCCTCAGTGATTCTAGTAGAACAACCAACCAAAGTAGCTGCTGAAATTCAAACCCTTTTTGCAGACCCCGATAAACTACATGTAATCGCGAATAACGGTAGAAAACGCATGGGAGAACCAGGAGCAGCGAAAAGGATTGCTGAATGTTTGATGAAGAATTTTTGATTTTGGATTTTGGATTAGTAATTGGTAATTGATAACTCCTAACTCCTAACTCCTAACTCCTAACTTTTTACTTCTTACTTTTTACTTTTTACTTTCAAATACTCACTCGGTACATTATCCGTTAACCATACTCCGTTATCGGAACAGTAGAAAACGAAACCCGCTTCATACATTTTTGCAGCATCAACTTCAAAAACTACAGCTTTTCCATGTCTTGCTCCAACCTTTTTAGCCGTAGCAATATCAAATGATAAATGTACGTGGTGACGAGACATTTTAGAAAGTCCATTTTGCAAAATTATTTCCACCGTTTTGTGTCCGGTACCGTGATAAAGCACATCGGGAGGAACTGACGGTAATAACTGTAAATCTACTTCTACACTATGTCCTTGATTAGCTCGAATTTTTGTCCCAGTTACATCAAAAGAAAAGCGTTTCTTATCGTTCTCAGCAACAATTTTTTCTAAATCAGCGCGAGTAACAGGAAATTTATTTTTTCTACAAGCTTCTAATAACTCATCAACTTCAACCCAACCACCAGCAGCTAATTTAATACCGATTCTTTCTGGTTGATGACGTAAGTGTTTACTGAGATATTTACTGATTTTTGTTAAACGATTATTATTCATTTTGATTTTAAGCTTTTAAATTCTGAATATTTTTTGCTCGTAGTCAGGACTACCCTACGGGAAAGCTCCGCTTACAATCCGTTTTAACTCGTCTTCGCAAAATTAGCCGATAAATTAAGGTTTTATTATATTAATCCAGCAGCTTTTAAATCCTGATTTGTTGCGAATCGGATAGTTTTGATAGATTCACTCGAACATTCATAGATTGTTTTTATCCAACCACATTGATTACATTCCAAAAAAACTGTTTTATTCTCTAAATTAAATAAAGCTGATATCTCTAACTTGCCGCATTTTTCACATTCAATATCTACAGATAAAACAACAAGTTCCCATAATATACCTCTTAACCACACAATCATACATTCTTCACTGTAGAGCTGTATATTAAGAAAACGTTTGATATTTTCTGGATTGCATTCAGATTTTTCAAGTGGATAATCTTTTGTATCAATATTGATTAACTCTTCTAATTGATACTCTTCTATTAGACTTGATGAAAAAAGTTTTCTCTTGTCGAAATACCAACTTTGGATGCATTGAAATATGCTTATTTGATTATGTTGATTATCTATTTGAGAAATCACGTATTGAAAATCTCGCCATGCACTTCTCAAAGCTTTGTTCATCATTAGTTTATTATCGAAAACTGTAAATATATTCTATATACACATACCCCTCTCCTTAATAAGGAGAGGGGAAGGGGTGAGGTTTCAAGTGTATGCATTCAACCAAAAGTTGCCATATTTAACTATATTTAATTTTAATTATGAATGGTGCGTTACGGCATTTTGTAAATGGTAATTTATTTATGTCAGGTATCTGAGCCGTAACACACCCTACAATTATTTTTCAATTACCAATTACCCATTACCAAAAATAAAAAAGACGTAGCATTGCTACGTCTTTACATAATTTATCTGTTTTCTTAGAAGTTCTAACCAAGAATAAAAATTTAATTAATTATTATTCAACTTCGTTAAAAAGATGTTCTTCTAATAATGGTTGGAATTCACGAAACTCCTCTGGTGATAATAATTCTGGCTTTCCTTCTGAGTTTATTCGAGCAAAAAATAACAAGGGGTCTAAGGGAGTGTAAATGGCGTATTCTTGCTCTTCCCAATAGAAACTTGCTAATAACTGTAACTGTTCTGGTTCTAAATCTGCTTCTTCGTCTTCTATTTCTAAGGTAAAAATATCTGACTCTTCTATAGTCGGTAATTCACCAGCAGCGGTTAAAGCATAAGCTGTATTTCTTAAGATTAAATTTTGCTCGGATAAAACAGCTTGAGCGGTGCTGAAAATCTTTTCGATTGTGACATCATCTTCTACAAGAACGGCTTCTTCTCCGTCACCGTCGGTTTGCCAAGCAAAAATTTCTACAGGTGAGTCAACAGGAAGCAATAAAAAGTACTCTTGCTCATCTACTTCAAGCGAATGCTCGACATAACATTCAAGTGACCTTCCATTTTCATCTGTTAAGTCGATGGAACTTTGATTGGAACGGTCGTTTTCTTCTGGGAATTGAGATGGATACATAGCCGAGTAAAAGAACAAAAATTAATACCAGCTTGAAAAATAGATTACTCTATCGTTGGGCAACAAATTCTTCACCATAAAAGACTGACGATAGAAATATGCTGACTCTTGCAATATTCAGAATATCATGTCAAAAGCTTTTAAAATTAAGCGTTTTTTTGATCCAGTGCTTTTTGCTGTTGTCGTCTGGTATCTAACCATTGTTGCAAAATTAATGCTGCTGCTTTTCTATCAATCAATCCTTTGTTACGGGAAGGAGAACGTCTTTCGGCAATAATCATTTGTTCTGCTTGATACGAAGTTAAACGCTCATCTACGTATTCTACAGGAAGTTTTAAGATTGCTGTTATTCTTTTAGTAAATTTCTGCACTTGACGAGCTTGAAACCCTAATGAACCGTCCATAGAATAGGGTAGCCCAACTACTAATATTTCTACTTCTCTTTCTTGGATTATTTCCTTGAGTTCCTCGACATCTTGCAAGAAAGTTGTCCGGTGTAATGTGGTAATTCCAGTTGCAATTAAGCCAGTACGGTCGCATCCCGCGATACCAATTCTTTTGCTACCTACGTCTAGCCCCAAAGCACAGACGTAGAAAGTTTTGTTTGTCTTTAGGGTTTGAGAGGATATTTGAGTGTTTTTGGCTTCATCTTCCCTTTCCTCTTGGCTCACCAAGTTATTGCTCCTATTTGTTTTATGGAGAACTAATTACGTAGCTTGCGTCGCTGAAAGCGATATTAAGAATTACGTTAGCGCAGCGTGTCCCGGAGGGACATATTACGAATTACACTTACTCCTGTGGATTATCGGTCGAAGGCTGTTGGGAATTCCCTTCTACGTTACCTTTTTTGTAGGGTAAAGCAATATTATCTTGAGATAATTTGTTTAATTTGTTTAATTTGTTTAATTTTGCTCTTTCCAACATTTGCTGTTTTTTTTCTTGCTTCCAAAGCATTCCACCAGGAATAGGTTTGCGAGCAGGTTGCAGTCCTTGCAGCATTTCTGGTAGTTGAATTCCTTCTAAGGAAACAAATTTGGATTCCCGTACTTTGTGCCATACGGAACGAGACATAATTAATGTATGCTCGATACGATTTGCTCCGATTTGCTCTAAATATTCTTCTCCTTCTGGCTGATAATCTGCTGAAGCAACTTTCAAGGAAGAGGAAGGAAAATCTTGGGTAATACGAGCCATCTGAGATAGTAGCTCTGGATAAAGCCAGGTATAGGCAGGATGAACAGTTAAACTCGCAAGGTTTGGTGTTTCTCCTTTGCGGTCAATTCTCAATTGAAAATAACCAATTGCTGCTTTTCTCTGTGGTTCAAACACGTAACCGCTAACAATTTCTGATTTTGTTAACCACTGCTTGAGCGCATCAGCTAAAGCTCCCACCAAACCGGTTTTAAAATCATGGGTCTGACGGTCGAATACTTGCCTTACTAAAGGTGGCATTGATGCAGTATCTAGTTGATACAATAGCTGAGCATCAGCATTGCTCACGGGTAGTAAGTTGGGTAAATCGGGTTCTGCTTGTGCTAGGGAAGCTAATAATTCTGGTTCTATCTCCCAATATGTCATCTCAGCCAAACGCTGAAAGCCGTTTTGTCGATAAAGCGCTAAGGCTTCTTTATCGTTGACATTTGCTTCTAAAATCCAAGTCCGAGCTTCCAAAATCGACTCAAAACAGTGACGCAAAAGCTGAGAACCAATTGCTTGTTTGCTCACAGATTTCTCCAGCATTACCCTATCTACACGCCAAGTACTGCGTGTTTTATTGAATGGGGCTACCTGAACAATTCCTAACATATTACGACCTTGTTCTGCGACATAAGCGCAAAGACGATGCTGTAAAGGGTTAGGAAACCAGCTTAGAAATTTCAATAGTCCAAAGTTGCGACGCAGTGTTTGCACCTGTTGAGTCGCAAAATGTTCTTCGTGAGGATTTTGGGCTGCGAATGACTCTTGAGAAAGACGTTCGATATCATCCAAATCTCGGTACTGGACTGGTCGAATAACGATATTAATATTTTGGGAAAGTAATGATGTCATTTTCATCTCTGTCCGCTATTAAGCCTTAAATATAATGTGATTACTAAGAAGTGCTGCAATTATATTAACGGCTTTGCCTTGTTAGCCGTTGCGTCAAAAGAGTGATTTTACTAATTTAATAATAAAAAACAGCTCTTAAGTCGAAGAATATGCAATTATCCTCAACAAGAACTGATTTCATTGTATTTGATTTTTGTTAAGTTTTGTCTAAGTTCAGATTGCTTGTCGAGAAATAAGTTTTTCAAAGTCTGCTTGAGTTTGCTGGAGTAGTTCTCCTCGGCTATCTTGAGATGTCTGATTGAGACTTGGAACCAGATTGCGAGCCTGTAGAGTCATATGTAACTGTAAGTGAGCGACGTATTCGCTGAATTCTTCACGCGCTGGGTTATTCCCTACAAAAGCATTTGATTCCATTCTCACAGTGTTCTCCTTTCTATAGCGATGCATGCTGCTTATAGAGCATATCAGAACTTGTTATCAATTAAATTTATTTTGCAATGAACTTTAATAGTTGAGATGATAAATGTTAAGAAGTTTAAACAAAAGTGAATTAGGGAGCGGAGAGTAACGAATAATTTGCTGTTTTGCCAAAAATATTTTTGAGCATAAGCAGCAGTTTATTTCTAGGGTTATGTTTAATAATTCAAAACTTTAACCTTTAACCTCACTTGCTTCTAAGAAAGTTTAAATTTCTCTTTCAAGCAATCTGGAATATTTACTGCTTTATCCAACCCGCGAACGTTTTCCCATTCCAAATCTTCATTCAAAATAGTATTTTCCAAGTTAGCTTGGCTGAGATCAGCACCATCCAAAATGGCATAGCTAAGATTAGTATGTCTTAAATCAGCACCGTTAAAAATAGCTCCTGAGAGATTGCTACCGCTAAGGTTGGCATTATACAAATTCGCACAACTTAGGTCAGTACCAAGTAAAATAGCCTCACTGATGTCAGCGTCTTTTAAATAAGCTTCACTAAGATTAACCCCACTTAAATCGGCTTCGTTAAGAATCACTTCACTTAAATCCACACCCCCGAGGTCAGCACCTAACACAATTGCTCCCTGTAAATTTGCGCTGTTAAGATTTGCGCCATTAAGTTTAGCGTAGCTGAGGTCGGTCCCAAGCAATATAGCTTCTTTAAAATTGGTTCCGAATAGAATGGAATCGCTAAGATTTGTACCTTTAAGGGTAGAACCTCTTAGATTCACACCGCTAAGGTCTGCACGACATAAATCCGCATAACTCATTTCTACCCCTATTAGAATCGCATCGCTCAAATTCGCACCGAAAAGAGTACAATTTTTCAGGTTAGCACCACTCAAAGCTGCATCTCGGAGATTAGCATTAGTTAAATTCGCACCAGCTAAATTCGCACCAGCTAAATTCGCACCAGCTAAATTCGCACCGTTTAAATCCGCACCGTTTAAATTAGCACCGCTAAAATCAGCACCGCATAAGTAACAGTGAGTCAAATCAGAATGAGACGATTCAGCTACTCTGAGGTCTGCTCCGC
>CAKZYM010000973.1 GCA_937884685.1 uncultured Calothrix sp. | reverse complement strand
AGAATGGGAGTAGACCCTAATACTTTATTGAAGTAGGTCTGCATATTAGAGGTCAAAGGTCAAAGTTCAAAGGTTAAAGGTAAAATTACTAACAACCAACAACTAACACACATTTCTTATGAACTTAGGTAAGATTTTATTGATAATTTTCGGTGCAACTCTTTTAGCAGTTGCTAGTCTAGAGATAGGACAACTGTCTTATTCTTGGCTTCCCCCTCAAGCTACAGTTGAATCTCTATTAATAGATGATTTATTCAGCTTTTTGGTAACTCTGGGAGCATTTATATTTTTAGGAGTTTGTGGAGCGCTCATCTATTCAATTATCTTTAATCGTGCGGGTAAGTATGATTTTAGCGATGGTCCCCACATAGAAGGTAATTTAACTGTAGAAGTTGTCTGGACTGCTATTCCATTTGCTTTAGTAATTTGGATTGCTGCTTATAGCTATCAAATCTACGACCAGATGTCGATTATCGGTTCCATGGAGCATCATCCATCTATATCAATGGGTATGAAATCGGCTATTGCAGAACCTCTATCAGAATCATCGACAACATCTGAAAATCCTGACAAAATTCAAGTAATATCAAAACAGTGGGCTTGGATTTTTAATTACCCCGAACAAAATATCAGCAGTACCGAATTACATTTACCTGTAAATCAACGCGCTTATCTAACTTTGGAATCAGAAGATGTGATACATGGTTTCTATATTCCTGCGTTTCGGGTCAAGCAAGATGTAATTCCTAACGAAACAATTAACTTTGAATTTACCCCCATCCTCGAAGGTAAATATAGACTGCGCGATTCACAGTATAGCGGTACCTACTTTGCAGCAATGCAGACTGATGTAGTTGTTGAATCACCTGAAAAATATCAACAGTGGTTGAAAGAAGCGAAAAAGCGCAAACCATCACCTGCATATAATCAAGCGACTGTCGAATACCAGAGAAAATCAGACCAAGCAATCGATACGAATTGGGCCACAGTTAAACCTGCTGAACCCCCCGTGGTAAATTATCACGATTAATCGGAATTATAAATTAGAGGGGGTAGAAAGGGAAGAGGGGGAAGAAGGGGTAGAAAAATTAACTTCTATTACTCATTACCTATTTCTAATTGATAATCAAAAATCCAAAATCCAAAATCTAAAATCTAAAATCCAAAATCGAAATGACAGACACTCAAGGTCAAAAAACTGAGGTTGTACAGCAGTATAAACCTCAACATCAGTCTCAACATCAACCTCAACATCACCACCATCCACCAACGACGTGGAAAACCTATTTTACTTTTAGTACCGACCATAAAGTAATTGGAATTCAATATATTGTCACTGCTTTCTTATTCTTCCTGATTGGTGGAGTACTAGCGATGGTAATTCGGGGTGAATTAATTACCCCAGATTCCGACTTGGTAGACCGTACCGTCTATAATTCCATGTTTACCATGCACGGTACGTTAATGCTGTTCATGTGGACATTCCCCATACTTGCAGGTTTAGCTAACTATCTCGTACCGCTGCAAATTGGGGCCAAAGATATGGCTTTCCCCCGATTGAATGCTCTGGCTTTTTGGATGGTTCCAGTTTTCGGAGTTGTCTTAATGGCTAGCTTCTTTGTTCCTGGTGGCTCAGCCCAAGCGGGTTGGTGGTCTTATCCTCCTGTAAGTACTCAGAATGCTACAGGTAACTTAGTGAATGGAGAACTCTTATGGCTAGTAGCTGTAGCATTATCAGGTGTTTCATCCATTTTAGGTGCGGTTAATATTGTTACTACAATTTTCCGTATGAGAGCGCCAGGAATGGGCTTTTTCAAAATGCCTGCTTATGTATGGACAGTCTTAAGCGCTCAGATGATTCAATTGTTTGGATTGCCTGCTTTGACTGCTGGTGCGGTAATGCTACTGTTTGACTTAACCGTTGGAACCAGTTTCTTTGACCCTGCAAAAGGTGGCGACCCGGTACTATACCAACACTTTTTCTGGTTCTATTCTCATCCAGCAGTTTACGTAATTATACTGCCTATATTCGGAATCTTTTCAGAGATATTTCCTGTTTACTCTCGCAAACCTTTATTTGGTTACAAAGTAGTTGCAATTTCATCCTTAATTATCACTGGATTGAGTGCAGTAGTTTGGATTCACCACATGTATGCTAGCGGTACTGCTGGCTGGTTGCGGATGCTGTTCATGTTCTCGACCATGTTGATTTCTGTACCTACTGGAATTAAGGTATTTGCTTGGTTAGGAACCATTTGGGGAGGTAAGTTACGTTTAGATACTTCAATGTTGTTTGCATTAGGTGGATTGGTAATGTTCGTATTTGCTGGTATCACCGGTATTATGCTTTCCTCCGTTCCCATTGATATTCATGTAAACAATACTTATTTTGTAATCGGTCACTTCCACTATGTAATTTTCGGTGCTGTAGTGATGGGAATCTATGCAGCTATCTATCACTGGTTCCCCAAGATGACAGGAAGAATGTACTACGAAGGTTTAGGTAAACTCCACTTCTGGTTAACCTTCATCGGTGCAAACCTCAATTTCTTCCCCATGCATCCATTAGGATTGCAAGGAATGCCAAGACGAGTAGCTTCCTACGACCCACAATACTTAGGCTGGAATGTAGTTGCTAGTGTCGGTGCGTTCATTTTAGGAATGTCTACATTACCGTTTTTACTTAATATGATAAGTTCTTGGATTGACGGTAAAAAAGCATCAGACAATCCCTGGAATGCAATCGGTTTGGAATGGTTAGTATCTTCACCACCACCCGTAGAAAACTTTGAAGAGCAGCTTCCGATTGTATTAGAAGAACCCTACGGTTACGGTAAATTGAAGCCAGAAGATTTAGTCGCTAACGCTTCAGAATTGAACTAGAGAATTTATCTAATTATTTTGGAAATTAGGAAATAAAGAGGGGGTAGAGGGGGAAGAGAGGGAAGAGGGGGTAGAAATTAACTCCTAACTACTAACTCCTAACTACTAACTCCTAACTCCTAACTCCTAATTCCTAATTCCTAACTCCTACCCAATCCAAAATCTAATATCTAAAATCCAAAATTATTAATCTTGAGTAACACACAAAGCAAAGCAATTCAATTAGAGCATGAAAATACATTCGATGAAATAGCATTAATCAATAAAGCGAGTGTAGCTGCTCACGAGCATGATGAAGAAGGCAACAGCATGTTTGGTTTTATTGCTTTTCTTCTCTCAGAAAGCGTTATTTTCTTAAGTTTTTTCGTTGGATATATAGTTTACAAAACTACAACCATTAATTGGCTACCATCAGGAGTTGAAGGGTTAGAAGTTAGAGAACCATTTATCAATACAATAATTTTGGTTTCTAGCAGCTTCACTATTTACTTTGCAGAAAAAGCATTAAAAAACCATAAACTTTGGAATTTTCGCCTATTCTGGTTATTAACAATGGCTATGGGAAGTTACTTTCTTTACGGTCAAGCTGTTGAATGGAGCGCTCTAAAATTTGGTTTTACATCAGGTGTATTCGGTGGAATGTTTTATTTATTAACTGGTTTCCACGGTTTACACGTTCTGACTGGTGTTATTTTGCAAACTAATATGTTGGCTCGTTCTTTCATTCCAGGTAATTATGAAAACGGTCATTTCGGCGTGGATGCAACTTCACTATTTTGGCACTTTGTCGATGTAATTTGGATTGTTTTATTTCTACTTCTTTATGTTTGGCAATAAACAGTTATCAGTGAACAGTGAACAGTGAACAGTGAACAGTTACCAATAAATATCACGGATTAAATGGATTTCACCCTTCGGGTT
>CAKZYM010000972.1 GCA_937884685.1 uncultured Calothrix sp. | reverse complement strand
ATGTTACATCCAGTATCTGAAGTTGCTACATCCGGTTATATCCATTCAGTTGAATCTAGCGGTACTGTGGATGGCCCGGGGATTCGGTTTATAATTTTTACTACAGGTTGTCCGCTACGCTGGCTTTATTGCAGTAATCCCGACTGTCGCTATCTTGAACATGGGAAACAGGTAACTGTTGATGAGTTAATTGTAGAAATTAAGAAATATACTTCTTACATGAAAGCATCGGGGGGAGGTGTAACAATTAGCGGTGGTGAACCTTTATTTCAACCGGAATTTGTTAGAGAAATTTTTCGACGCTGT
The DNA here is from genome assembly GCA_937884685.1 of uncultured Calothrix sp. Classification (GTDB taxonomy): domain Bacteria; phylum Cyanobacteriota; class Cyanobacteriia; order Cyanobacteriales; family Nostocaceae; genus Rivularia. The sequence continues at coordinate 2,342 of CAKZYM010000972.1, read as the reverse complement.
AAAGAATTAGGAATACATACAGCTTTAGATACTTCTGGATTTTGTAATTTAGAAACTGCAAAATCTGTATTAGAATTTGTGGATTTAGTATTGCTTGATATTAAATCTTTTGACGCAGCTACTTACACCAAAGTTACAGGAGTTGATATCAAACCAACCCTAATTCTTGCGAGGTACTTGAGTGATATTAATAAACCAGCCTGGATTCGATTTGTATTGGTACCTGACTTAACAGATGATACGGACAATATAACCGGATTAGCTGATTTTATTTCTACTCTTAATAATATTCAAAGAGTTGAAGTTTTACCATTTCATAAAATGGGTGAATATAAATGGGAAGAACTAGGTTACGAATATAAGCTCAAAGAAACTCCTAGTCCTACTTCAGAACAGGTAGAAAAAGCATTAAATATCTTCCGAAGTAAAGGTATTTTCACTCTTTAACTAAAGCTTTGCTAAATTTTGCATTTAAATAAAGGAGTAAAACTATGCAAGTTACCAATACTCAAGAATTAGAATTATTAGTACAAAAAGTCAAAGCAGCACAAGAAAAATACGCTACATATTCTCAAGAAAAAGTTGATTTTATTTTTAAACACGCAGCACTAGCTGCTAACAATCAAAGAATACCTTTAGCTAAATTAGCTGTTGCTGAGACAGGTATGGGTATTGTTGAAGATAAAGTGATTAAAAACCACTTTGCATCAGAATATATTTACAATAAGTATAAGCATGAAAAGACTTGCGGTATTATCGAAGAGGATAAAACTTTTGGTATTCAAAAAATAGCCGAACCAGTAGGAATCATCGCCGGAATTGTTCCCGTAACCAATCCTACATCTACAACTATTTTTAAAGCATTAATAGCTCTTAAAACTCGCAACGGAATAATTCTTTCTCCCCATCCTAAAGCTAAAAAATGCACGATAGAAGCAGTAAAAACTATCTTAGAAGCAGCAGTTTCTGCTGGTGCGCCAAAAAATATTATCGGTTGGATTGACGAACCAACGGTAGAATTATCCCAAGCATTAATGCAGCATCCTGATATCAAATTAATATTAGCAACTGGCGGACCGGGAATGGTACGTGCTGCTTATTCTTCGGGACATCCATCATTAGGTGTGGGAGCGGGAAATACTCCTGCGGTAATTGATACATCGGCTGATATTCAAACTGCTGTCAGTTCGATTTTGTTGAGCAAAACTTTTGATAATGGAATGATTTGTGCTTCGGAACAATCTGTAATTGTCGTTGATGAGATTTACGAACAAGTTAAGCAGGAATTTATTTGTCGGGGTGCATATTTTATTAGTAATGAAGAGAAACAAAAACTAGGTAATTTAATATTAAAAGAAGGAAGATTAAATCCAGCAATTGTCGGACAGTCGGTAGAGAAGATTGCTCAACTAGCAGAATTTAAATTAAAAAGTGAAGTTTCTGGATGTGGAAAAGATACTTATTGTCCGTTACCAAGTAGCTATAAAACTTTAATTGCTGAAGTAGAAGATATTGATAAATCGGAACCTTTCGCTTATGAAAAATTATCGCCTATTTTAGCGATGTATCGGGCAACAAATTTTCAGGAAGCAGTTACCAAAGCCGAACAATTAATTGAATTTGGCGGACCAGGACACACCGGAGTATTGTACAGCAATCCAGCCGATTCCGATAAGATTGCCTATTTTGAGAACGCGATAAAAACAGGAAGAGTTCTGATAAATACACCATCTTCCCAAGGTGCAATCGGCGATTTATATAATTTCAAATTAGACCCATCATTAACATTAGGTTGCGGAACCTGGGGTGGTAATACAATATCTGATAACGTGGCACCCCATCACCTATTAAATATTAAAACAGTTTCCCAACGTCGGGAAAATATGCTGTGGTTCCGCGTTCCTCCAAAAGTCTATTTTAAATCTGGTTGTCTACCTGTAGCTTTACGAGATTTAGTTGGTAAGAAACGAGCTTTTATTGTTACAGATAAACCATTATTTGATTTAGGAATTCTCGATAACGTTACCAAAGTTTTAGAAGAACTTGGCATTAAATACGATATCTTCCACGAAGTTGAACCAGACCCCAATTTATCTAATGTAAAACAAGGTTTAGCATTATTAAATAATTACCAACCAGATGTAATTATTGCTGTTGGTGGTGGTTCTCCGATGGATGCAGCTAAAGTGATGTGGTTGATGTACGAGCATCCCGAAGTGGAATTTGCTGGTTTAGCTATGCGATTTATGGATATTCGCAAGCGAGTTTATGAATTACCACCCTTGTGACAAAAAGCTATGCTAGTGGCAATCCCTACCACTTCCGGTACTGGTTCGGAAGTT